>NZ_RZQA01000023.1:0-17822 GCF_004022915.1 Mesorhizobium sp. M7A.F.Ca.US.006.04.2.1 | reverse complement strand
GTCAGGAAGAAGTCGCGGAACTGATCGTCCGGCGAATGCGGCGCCAGCAGCGGCGCGAAGATGGCGATCAGGATCAGCAGCGCGAAGACGAAGAGCCCGATCACCGCGCCCTTGTTGACGGAGAAGTAATGCCAGAACTCGCCGAACATCTGCAACCTGGCGTCCTGCGGCTTGACGACGGTCGCGGCTTCGATGGTGGCGGGGCCTTCATTGCTCATGTCAGTTGGCCCGGATGCGTGGGTTGATGACGGCGTAGAGCACGTCGACGATGAGGTTCACCGACATGACGATCAACGCGATCAAAAGCAACCCGCCCTGCACGGTGAAATAGTCGCGCTTGGAAATGGCGTCGATCATCCATTTGCCGATGCCGGGCCAGGAGAAGATGCTCTCGGTCAGGATGGCGCCGGTGAGCAGCGTGCCGACCTGCAGGCCGATGGTGGTGACGACCGGGATCAGCGCGTTGCGGAAGGCGTGCAGGCCGATGACCCTACGCGGCGCCAGGCCCTTGGCGCGCGCGGTGCGGACATAGTCCTCACCCAGCACCTCGAGCATCGCCGAGCGCGTCTGCCTCGCGATGACGGCGAGCGGAATGGTGCCGAGCACGATGGTCGGCAAGATCAGGTGCGACAGCGCCGAACGGAAGGCGCCCTTCTGGCCCGAGATCAGGGAATCGATGGTCATGAAGCCGGTCACCGGCTTGAAGAAGTAGAGGAGGTCGATGCGGCCTGAAACCGGCGTCCAGTGCAGCATGCCGGAGAACACGATGATCAGCAGCAGACCCCACCAGAAGATCGGCATGGAATAGCCGGCCAGCGCCGTGCCCATGGTCAGTTGGTCGAACCAGGAGCCGCGGCGGATGGCAGCGAAAATGCCGGCGGCCACACCCAGGATGACGGCAAAGATCATGGCGAAGATGGCGAGCTCGACCGTTGCCGGAAAGCGGACCAGGAAGTCCTTGAGCACCGGTGTCTTGGTGGAAAACGAGGTGCCGAAATCACCGCCGAGGATGTTCGTCAGATAGGTCAGATATTGTTGCCAGATCGGCAGGTCGAAACCGAACTGGTGCATGAGCGCCGTGTGGCGTTCGGGCGACAGGCCGCGTTCGCCCGCAAGCACCAGCACCGGATCACCGGGCAGGATGCGCACGAAGCCAAAGGCGAGGATGGTTATCCCGATGAAGGTCGGGATGATGAGGGCGAGCTTGCCGAGGATATAACGCAGCATGGCGGGCGAGTGGGGGCGTCACCACATGGTGGCGCCCCCGTTTCGCAACCTTATTCGGCGATATCGACGCCGTCGAAGCGGTGGATACCGAGCGGATCCATCGCAAAGCCGGTGACGGTCTTCTGCATCGGCATGAACACCTTGGAGTGAGCGAGCGTCGCCCAGGGTGCCTGTTCCTTGAAGATGACCTGTGCCTGTTCATAGAGCTTGGTGCGCTCGGCCTGGTCCGAAACGGTCTTGGCCTTGTTGATGAGCGCATCGAAGTCCTTGTTGCACCATTCCGCGCGGTTGTTCGAACCGACGGAAGCGCAGCTCAGGAGCACGCCGAGGAAGTTGTCCGGATCGCCATTGTCGCCGGTCCAGCCGACAATGACGGCGCCGTCGTGATCGACCGCGGAAGCGCGCTTGAGGTATTCACCCCAATCGTAGCTGACGATCTCGACGGTGACGCCGACCTTGGCGAAGTCCGCCTGGATCAATTCGGCGGTGCGGCGCGCGTTCGGCATGTAGGGGCGCGACACCGGCATGGCCCAGACGTTCATCTTGAGGTCCTTGACGCCGGCCTCTTCAAGCAGCTTCTTGGCTGCATCCGGATCGTACGGATCGTCCTTCACTTCCTTGTTGTAGGACCACATGGTCGGCGGGATCGGGTTGACCGCCACCTGGCCGGCACCCTGGAAGACCGCGTCGATGATGGCCTTCTTGTTGATGGCCATGTTGAGCGCCTTGCGCACGCGCACGTCGTCGAACGGCTTCTGCTGGGTGTTGTACATCAGCGCGCCGACATTGAGGCCTTCCTGCTCCTCGACCTTCAGGTTCGCATCGGCCTGCAGGCCGGCGATGTCGGCCGGTGCCGGGTACGACATGATGTTGCATTCGCCGGCCTTGAGCTTCTGTGCGCGCACGGCCGGATCGGTGGTGATGGCGAAGACCAGATCGTCGATCTTCTGCTTGCCGCCCCAATAGTCCGGGTTGGCCTTGTAGCGGATGGCGGCGTCGGTCTGGTAGTCGACGAAGATGAACGGGCCGGTGCCGATCGGCTTCTGGTTGAACAGCTCAGGCGTCTTGTCGGCCTGCAGCTTGTCGGCATATTCCTTGGAGACGACGGAGGCAAAATCCATGCCCAGCGTCGGAATGAAGGTGATCGCCGGCTCCTTGAGGGTGAACTTCACCGTCAGGTCATCGACCTTCTCGACCTTGGTGATGTTGTCGCCGAACTGGTCATTGTAATACTGGTAGGCAATGCCCGGAATGTACTGGAACCAGGGACCGTTCTTGTCGACCTGACGTTCGAACGAGAACACCACGTCGTCGGCGTTGAAGTCGCGCGTCGGGGTGAAATAGTCGGTGGCGGCGAACTTGACGCCCTTGCGCAGCTTGAAGACATATTCCTTCCCATCGTCGGAGATCGTCCAGCTTTCGGCCAGGCCCGGCGAGGTCGTCGTCTTGCCGTGATCGAATTCGACGAGGCGGTTGAAGACGGTGCGCGAGGACGCGTCGAACGTCTGGCCTGCGGTATACGGCGCCGGATCGAAACCTTCCGGCGAAGCTTCCGCGCAGTAGACCAGAGTTTTCGCATTGGCCATGCCGCCCAGGACGCTTGCAGCCAGCAACGCGGCTGCAAAAGTCAGCTTCTTATTCATTGAGCACTCCCTGATGTTCTTCCAAGCCCCTCTATCAGGCTCGCGAAGCGCGCATATAAGCACCGTTTTTCCGGCTTTGGAACACCCCGTTTGCTTACCCCGCGGGAAGCAGGAAAAAAATCCGCAACTTTGCCAAATTGCAGAAAAAATTAGCCGTTTCTTCCGTTCACGAGATTATTAACAGCCGAATTTTTTTATTGATCGCCAGGCTGACGATATAAATGTTCCCGGCGCTTCCGAGCGGCCGTGGGATGCGTCAGGACACCGCCTGGAGCGCTGGCGGCGGCAAAGACTTTCGACGGCAAATCTTTCGCCGCGTTGCCGCAAGGGCAAGACTTGCACGCTCACCAAGGGAGGCAATACATAGGGTGTAGCGGCCGCAGCGGAGGGCGCCCTTGCCAATTCAGGGGCGAGTGCGGCACGGATGAACAAGACTTGTCCAGGGAGGAACGGTTGGCAAAAGCATCAAGGACGACGGCGCCGGTGAAAGCGGGAGCCAAGGCGCCGTCGAAAGCAGCCGGTACTGCCAAGCCGAAAGCACCCGTTGCCAAAGCCGCCAAGCCGAAGGCGGCCGCGGCACCTGTAAGGGCAAGCACAAAGCCGGCGGTGAAAGCCCCGGCCAAGGCTGCGGCCGGAAAGACGGCGCCGGGGCGTAAAGCGGGTGCGGCAAAGCCCGCTGCCAGGCCGGCCTCGAAGGCCGCGGCGGCGGTGAAGGCCCCACCGGCGGCAAAGCCGGCCGACGCCACCGCCAACCGATTGCCGAAAGCGCTGACGGCACTGGCCGCCGGCTTGCCGGAAAAGCCGTGGCTCAAGAGCTATCCGAAAAACGTGCAGGCCGAGATCGGCGCCCTGCCCTACAGCTCGATCGGCGATTTCCTCGTCGCCGCCTGCAAGCAGTTTTCCGCGCAGCCGGCCTTCACCTGCATGGACAAGTCCATCAGCTACACCGATGTCGAGCGGCTGTCGGCGGCCTTCGGCGCCTACCTGCAATCGAAGGGCCTGCAGAAAGGCGCGCGCGTCGCGCTGATGATGCCCAACGTGCTGCAATATCCGGTGGCGATGATGGCGATCTTGCGAGCGGGTTATGTGGTGGTGAACATCAATCCGCTCTACACGCCGCGCGAGCTCGAACACCAGCTGAAGGATTCCGGGGCGCAAGCCATCGTCATCCTGGAGAACTTCGCGAACACCTTGCAGGCGGTGATCGCCAGGACCGCAGTCAAGCATGTGGTGGTCGCCGCGATGGGCGACATGCTCGGCGGACTGAAGGGCACAATCGTCAATTTCGTCGTGCGCCGCGTGAAGAAAATGGTGCCGGCATGGTCGCTGCCCGGGCACGTCAAGTTCAATGCGGCCATGAAGGCCGGCGCCGGTTTGGGCTTCAAGCCGGCCAAGGTGGAAGCCGACGATGTCGCCTTCCTGCAATATACGGGCGGCACCACGGGCGTCTCGAAGGGCGCCACGCTGCTGCACAGCAACGTGCTCGCCAACGTCGCGCAGAACGCGCAGTGGATGGAGGACGCCTACACGATCAAGCCGAAACCCGCGCATCCCAACTTCATCTGCGCGCTGCCGCTCTATCATATCTTCGCGCTGACGGTGAACGCGCTGATGGGCATGCAGCAGGGCGCCCGCAATGTGCTCATTCCCAATCCGCGCGACATCCCAGGCTTCGTCAAGGAATTGCAGAAATATCCGGTGCACATCTTTCCCGGCCTCAACACGCTGTTCAACGCGCTGCTCAACAATGAGGATTTCCGCAAGCTCGACTTCAAGCCGCTGGTGCTGACGCTGGGCGGCGGCATGGCGGTGCAGAAGGGCGTCGCCGAACGCTGGAAGGCGCTGACCGGATGTTCGGTCACCGAAGGCTACGGCCTCTCGGAAACCTCGCCGGTGGCCACCGCCAACAAGTTCACCGCCGGCGACTTCACCGGCACCATCGGCTTGCCGCTGCCCTCGACGGAGATCGCCATCCGCGACGAAGACGGCAACAATTTGCCGCTCGGCGAGGTCGGCGAAGTCTGCATCCGGGGGCCGCAAGTGATGGCGGGCTACTGGAACCGGCCGGATGAGACCGCCAAGGTGATGACCAAGGACGGCTACTTCAAATCCGGCGACATGGGCTTCATGGACGAACGCGGCTACACCAAGATCGTCGACCGCAAGAAGGACATGATCCTGGTCTCGGGCTTCAACGTCTATCCCAACGAGCTCGAGGAAGTCGTGGCGATGCATCCGGGTGTGCTCGAAGTGGCGGCGATCGGCGTCCCGGACGAGCATTCGGGCGAGGTGCCGAAACTGTTCGTGGTCAGGAAGGATCCGGCGCTGACCGCCGAGGCACTGACCGCCTTTTGCCGCGAGAACCTGACCGGCTACAAGCGGCCCAGATACATCGAATTCCGCACCGAACTGCCGAAGACGCCGGTCGGCAAGATCCTGCGGCGAGCGCTGCGCGAATGATTGCAGCCGTCGGCGCGGATGCCGTAGATGCACCTTGCCGTCCTGACCCGGCAGAGTTCATCAGGACGAACATGCGCCTCGCCCCGGTGCCGTCGGTGCCTGAGATCCAGCTTTTTACACCGCACCCGGCCAGTGGCCTGAGACGGCTTACCGATACGCACCAAAGCGCTGACGACGATGACGACACGATCGAGGCGGACAACAATGGACCTGAGCCGCAGCCGCCTTACTGGGCTTATGTGTGGGCCGGCGGCGCGGTGCTTGCGCGCCATATACTGGA
Organism: Mesorhizobium sp. M7A.F.Ca.US.006.04.2.1; assembly: GCF_004022915.1. NCBI lineage: Bacteria > Pseudomonadati > Pseudomonadota > Alphaproteobacteria > Hyphomicrobiales > Phyllobacteriaceae > Mesorhizobium > Mesorhizobium sp. M7A.F.Ca.US.006.04.2.1. The sequence goes on along the minus strand of NZ_RZQA01000023.1, from coordinate 12,212 downwards.
TCATCCGCAAACGGTAGCCGGTCGCCGCGTGCTCGACCTTGGTGCCGGCTCCGGCCTTGTCGGCATCGCCGCAGCCAAGGCAGGTTCGCGCGAAGTGATCGCCGCCGAGATCGACCGTAACGGCGTTGCCGCGATCGGCCTCAACGCCGCGGCCAACGGCGTCGAGATCGCCATTGTCGACAAGGACATTACCACGGGTCCCCCGCCGGCGGTCGAGCTCGTGCTTGCCGGCGACGTGTTCTACGGCCCAGAGGTCGCTCTGCGGGTTATCCCGTTCCTCGACCGCTGCCTGGCGGCCGGCATCGAGGTGCTGGTCGGAGATCCCCGCCGCAACGACCTGCCGCTGTCCCGGCTGCAGTTGGTCGCCGAATACCGGGTGCCGGATTTCGGCGACGCGAAGGGTGCCGCGACGAGGCTTAGCGGCGTCTTTTCGTTTGAGGAGGGAGCGCGCTGACGCCACAGAGCAAGCCTAAATTCTACTCATTGTGGACAAACATCGAGGGCAGAAAATAGATTCGACTAGCCGTTGGTCGGAGAAGTCGAGTGGCGTGGATTAAAGTTGTTCAACGTATCGGTTTCACAGTTTGCCCAAAATGCGAAAATCGGGGCTTCGATCTTCAGCCAGGCGAAGACATCGACAGCGCAAAGCGCCAAGATCAGGTGCGGCAAATGCGGGTACGTTTGTTCTGCTGATGAGTGGCCCATTGTGTCCGAAAACAAACCAGAAGCTCGATAGTTTCCATGGACTGCTCCCCCATCTCGGCCATTGGCAGAAAATCCCGAGGTGAATCGAGTTTGACCTAGCCTTTCCCGTCAGATCGTCTCCCTGACCCGCGCCGAGAGAAAATCCGGCAGGTCGGCGACCGAATCCAGAACCACATCGGCAATGCCGGCCAGCGATTCGCGGGTGCCGGTGCCGGAGAGCACGCCGATCGCCAGCCCGCAGCCGCCGGCACGCGCCATTTCGAGGTCGTGCCTGTTGTCGCCGACCATAGCGATTTCCGCCGGTTTGAGGCCGGTGAGATCGCTGAAGGCCTGGATCGTGTCGGGGGCGGGCTTCGGATTGGCCACCGCGTCGTAGCCATAGGCCGCGTCGAACAATTGAGCGACGCCGAGCGTAACCAGCGTCTTTTCCGCGCCGCTGGTCGAATCGTTGGTGGCGACGCCAAGCCGGTAGGATTTGCTGTGCAGTGCCGTCAGCGTATCGACGATGCCCGGCAGCGCCACAGCCATCGCCGAGCCCTGTACGGAGGTGATCTCGTTGAAGCGGGCAACCGCAAGCATCTGATCCTCGTTGGACAGGCGTGGGAACCACAATTCGACGACGTCGAGATTGGTGCCGGAGGCAAAGATGGAGTCCGGCTTGAAACGCTTGTTGGCGAAATCGAAGCCGGCAGCGGCCAGCAGCCTGTCGGCTTTCCAGCGATCGCCTTCCGACGCATCCATGGCCATGAAGTCGGCAACGCCGAGCCAGGTGGCGTTGAAGTCGACAAGCGTGCCGTCCTTGTCGAACAATATTCCCTTGATGTCTGCCAAGCTTTTCACTCCGAGCCACGCAAATGCTGGATGAATCCCACAAGGCCAGCGGTCGATGCATCCCGATTGGCGGCACTTTCCTTGCCCTCCACGACAGGCAACAGGCCGGTGGCCAGTTCCTTGCCGAGTTCGACGCCCCACTGATCGAAGGAGTTGATGTTGAACAGCGTGCCCTCGACGAAGACGCGGTGCTCGTAGAGCGCGATCAGCCGGCCGAAGGTGCGCGGGTCGAGCTTTCTGTAGAGGATGGTGACCGAGGGACGGTTACCCGAGAAGACGCGGTGCGGCGCGATCTTGTCGACCTCGGCCGGCTTCATGCCCTTGGCCAGCATCTGGGCGCGCGCCTCGTCCAGCGTGCGGCCCTTCATCAGCGCTTCCGACTGCGCCAGGCAGTTGGCGAGCAGCAGATCATGCTGGTGCTTGAGATCGGGCTCGTGACCGATGGCCGCGGCAAGGAACTCGACCGGAATGAAATCGGTGCCCTGGTGCAGCAGCTGGAAGAAGGCATGCTGGCCGTTGGTGCCGGGCTCACCCCAGACCAGCGGTCCGGTCGGCGTCGTCACCGCCGTGCCTTCGAGGGTGACGCTCTTGCCGTTCGATTCCATGTCAAGCTGCTGCAAATAGGCCGGCAGCCTGGACAGGCGCTGGTCGTAAGGGATGACGGCGCGCGCCGGGTAACCGCAGATCACGCGATGCCACCAGCCGACCAGTCCCAGCAGTGCCGGCAGGTTCTCCTGCACCGGCGCGGTGCGGAAATGCTCGTCCATCTCATGCGCGCCATCAAGGAAGGCGCGAAAATTCCGCGGGCCGACAGCGATCATCACCGGCAGGCCGATGGCGCCCCAGAGCGAATAGCGGCCACCGACCCAGTCCCAGAAGCCGAAGACGCGATCGGGCGCGATGCCGAACTTGGCCACCAGGTCGAGCGCGGTCGAGACGGCGGCGAAATGCTTGCCGACCGCTTCCTTGCCGAGCGCCTTCTCCACCCAGTCGCGCGCCGTCTGCGCATTGGTCATCGTCTCGACGGTGGTGAAGGTCTTGGAAGCGATGATGAAAAGCGTGGTCTCGGCGGAGAGGCCCTTCAGCGTGTCGTGGATATGGGCGCCGTCTATGTTGGAGACGTAATGCGCGCGCGGCCCGTCATGATAGGGCGCCAGCGCCAGCGTCGCCATGGCCGGGCCGAGATCGGAACCGCCGATGCCGATGTTGACGATGTCGGTGATCTTCTTGCCGGTGGCGCCGGCCGCCTTGCCCGAGCGCACGGCATCGGCAAAGGCGCCCATGGCGTCGAGCACGGCGATGACGTCCGCCTTGACGTCCTGGCCATCGACGGTGACGCCCTTGCCGGTCAGGTTGCGCAGCGCCGTGTGCAGCACGGCACGGTCCTCGGTGACGTTGATCTTCTTGCCCGCGAACATGGCGGCGCGGCGGCCTTCGAGATCGGCGGCCTGCGCGAGCTTTTCCAGCAGCTCCATGGTGGTCGCGTCGACCGCGCACTTCGACCAGTCGAGCAGCAGATCGCCGTCGGTGGCGGAGAATTCCACGAACCGCTTGGGATCGGCGGCGAAGGTCTGGCGCATGCTGGCGGGCGCCGCCGCGCGGTGATCGCGCAAGGCGGCGAGCTGTTTTTGAAAGGACGATTGATCCACTGCCAAACTCCGAGACCTCGAGCCATCATTACGGACCGGATGTTTCCGGCGCGTGTCGTCGCGACAATCTATCGGGCCGAACTCCATCCGTATCAATGCGCAGCGATGACGCACACCCTCACGCCGCCATGACGCACGATGTCATCGCCGGGATGAAGCGCCGCGTCACCCCACGATGCCGCAACGCGGCATCAAAAGGACGTGAAGGATCACTGGCATAAATCCCAACGATCAGAAAAATTGATTGGCGCAACCCCTTGTGCCACGGTTACGTTCGGCTGGTCCAGCCAAACGAAAAAGGCTGGCCATCGAGGAAATCTCCCATGCCACAGCGAAACGACACGGCGATATGGTCCGGCCTGTTCCGGATTTCGGCCGAATCCGGCCAAACCCTGCAGGCGCAGATCCGCCAGGCCATCGTAGCCGCCATTCTCGACCGCCAGATCGCCGCTTCGATGCCGCTCCCTTCCTGCCGCATCCTGGCCGAAAAACTCGGCGTGGCGCGCGGAACCGTGGTGCTGGCGTTCCAGCAGCTCGTCGACCAGGGTTTCCTGGTGGCGCGCGAACGGCGTGGCCATTTCGTCAATCCCGATGTGCTGGCGACACCGGCCAAGCCGCACCAGAAGGCGCCCGACCAGGCCAATGAGATCGACTGGAAGGCACGCCGCAAGATCGCCGCAAGCGACATGCCGCCGCCGGCCAAGCACGAGAACTGGATCAAGTCGTCCTATCCTTTCGTCTACGGGCAGTTCGACCCGGCGCTGTTCCCGACCGCTGAATGGCGCGAGTGCAACCGCATGGCGCTTGCCGTGCTGGAAATCCGCAACTGGGCATCCGACATGGTCGACCGTGACGATCCGCTGCTGATCGAGCAGATCCAGGCGCGGCTCCTGCCCCGGCGCGGCATCTTCGCCAATCCCGACGAGATCATCGTCACGCTGGGCGCCCAGAACGCGCTCTACATGCTGGCGACGCTGCTGATGTCCAAGGGCTCCAAGGTGGCGATGGAGGACCCCGGTTACCCCGACGCGCGCTCGATCTTCCGCCTTGCGGGCGCAGAGATACAGCCGGTGCCGGTCGACCAGTCCGGCATCGTAACTGCTTCTATTCCCAATGATTCCGGCTTCGTCTTCGTCACGCCCAGCCATCATTGCCCGACCATGGTGCCGTTGTCGGCGGAACGGCGGCAGGATCTTCTGGCGCGCGCCAACCGCTACAACCAGATCATCATCGAGGACGGCTATGACAGCCAGCTTCTCGACGAGGCACCGCAGCAAGCGCTGAAGAGCCTCGATCGTTCCGGCCGCGTGGTCTATGTCGGCTCTATGTCCAAGACGTTGGCTCCCGGCCTGCGGCTCGGCTACATCGTGGCGTCCGCCGGACTGATCGCGGAGCTCCGGGCGCTGCGCCGCTTCATGCTGCGTCATCCGCCGGCCAACAATCAGCGCGCCGTCGCACTGTTCCTGTCGCTCGGCCACCACGAGGCGCTGGTGCGGCGGCTGTCGTCAGCCTTCGACGAGCGGCGCAAGCGGCTGGTCCATGCGATTTCCGCCTTCCTGCCGGAATGGCGTTCGACCGATTCGGCCGGCGGTACGTCGCTGTGGCTCGAAGGGCCGCGCGGCACCGATTCGCGCGGGCTTGCCGAGGCAGCGGCCTCGCGCAGCGTCATCATCGAGCCAGGCGACCGCTTCTTCGATCGCACTGAAAAGCCTTCGCGTTTCATGCGGCTGGGCATCTCGTCGATCGCGCTACAGCACATCGAGCCAGGCATCCGCGAACTGGCCACGGCCGCCGGACGCAGACCCGCGGCCGCCTGATCCATCATCGACCTCTCGTGACCGGAGCCGCTCGCAGCGGCTCCGGTATTTTAGTTCTGGCACATGGAACTGAGCCAGCTGGCCCATAGGATGGGCCAGTGCCGGCGGCATAGTCGGCGTCATCAGGGGAAGAAGCAGGCCGATGGTGGACCAACCGCCACGAGTTCCTGCCGACGAAGTTGGAGTGCTCCATGCCAGTGGCTGTCGAACAGCAGGACACGCCGGCGAACCGTCGTCCACAACGCTCCGGTCTTCGCGAAACAGGACATGCCATGCGATCATCTCCCCTGGTGGAGGATACCAGACCACAGCACAAGGCCATCGAGGGCGGCGGCTACGGGCCGCTTCGCGGGGATGACCGCGAGCGTATCCACGAAGGCGTACTGACGCTTCTGGAGACAGTGGGTTTCGCCAACGCCATTCCTTCCTGCATAAAGGTGCTGACCAAGGTGGGGGCGATCCATGGCGACGATGGCCGGGTCCGCTTTCCGCGCGCGCTCGTGCTCGACACCATCAAGCGGGCGGCACGACATTTCACGCTTCATGGCCAGGACCCCAGGCACGACATGGTGGTCCAGGGCAAGCGCGTGCACTACGGCACGGCAGGCATCGCCGTGCACCTGGTGGATCTGGAGAAGCGTGAGTACCGCGAATCCAAGCTGCAGGATATTTATGATGCCGCCCGCATCGTCGACGGGCTGGACAACATTCATTTCTTCCAGCGGCCGATGGTGGCGCGCGACATCGCCGATCCGCTCGAGATGGATTTCAACACGCTTTATGCCTGTGTGATGGGAACATCGAAGCACGTCGGAACATCCTTCACGGTGCGTGAGAACGTGAAGCCTGCACTTGAAATGCTGTACGCCATCGCCGGAGGCGAGGAGAATTTCCGCGCCCGGCCATTCGTTTCCAACTCCAATTCATTCGTCGTGCCGCCGATGAGGTTCGCCGAGGATGCGTGCGGCGTGCTTGAGGCCTGCGTCGAAGGCGGCATCCCGATCCTGCTGCTGTCGACCGGCCAGTCCGGCACGACGGCACCCGCGGCGATGGCCGGCGCCGTCGTGCAGGCAGTGGCCGAAGTGCTGGCCGGCCTGGTCTATGTCAACGCGCTCAAGCCCGGCCATCCGGCGATCTTCGGCGCATGGCCGTTCATGTCCGACCTGCGCACCGGCGCCATGGCCGGCGGGTCGGCCGAGCAGTCGGTGGCAACGGCGGCCTGTGCCCAGATGGCGCAATTCTACGACCTGCCCGGTGGCTCCGCCGCCGGCATGACGGATTCGAAATTGCCCGACATTCAGTCCGGCTACGAAAAGGGCATCACCAATGTGATGGCCGGCCTCTCCGGCCTCAACCTCGTCTATGAGGCGGCCGGCATGCATGCCTCGCTGCTCGGCTTCTGCCTGGAGAGCCTGGTCATCGACAACGACATGCTCGGTCATTGCCTGGGCTGCGCGCGTGGCATCGACGTGACTGACGAGGCCCTGTCGATCGACAGCATCGCGGAGGTCTGCCTCAAGGGTCCGGGCCACTATCTCGACAACGAACAAACGCTCAAGCTGATGCAGACCGAGCACTTCTATCCTGCCCTCGGCGATCGTTCCTCGCCGAAGGAATGGAACGAAAAAGGCCGGCCTGATATATTGCTGCGTGCGATCACCGAGAAGAAGCGCATTCTTGCCGAACGATTTCCGCGCCATGTGCCAAAACAGGTCGACGACAGATTGCGTGCCCGTTTCGGCAACCTGATCCACCTGCCGCGCACGCATATGGGCGGCTGACCGGAGACAAGTCTCGTGCAGCCATACAGCCATACACGACCAACCATCGGGCAGAACGACAAATGAGTGTGCATCCTATCCAGCAAGCCCCCACCGACGGCGACGCGATCGATCGGCTGGTGGCATCTCATCGGCCAGGCCACGGCCTGGTGCGTGCCTTCTATCATGACCCGGCGATCTTCGAGCGCGACATGGAACGGGTCTTTCGCCGCCACTGGCATTGCCTGGCCCACGCCAGCGTTATCCCGAACCCCGGCGATTTCGAGCTGTTCAAACTGGGCGACGAGGCGGTCATCCTGACACGCGGCATGGATGGCACCGTGCATGCCATGCTCAACGTCTGTCGCCACCGCGGCGCCGAGGTCTGCACCAAGCAGAAGGGCAACGCGAAGATGTTCGTGTGCCCCTACCACGCCTGGGCCTATTCCAATGACGGATCGTTGCGCGCTGCCCGCCTGATGCCGAAGGATTTCGACCGCACGGCGCACGGCCTGAAGAAGCTTCATGCCCGCGTCGCATCCGGTCTGGTCTTCATTTCCTTCGCCGAGACGCCGCTCGATTTCGATCCTATCGAACAGTCGCTGCGAACGAGCTGCGGCCAGTATGGCTGGGGCGACGCCAAGGTTGCGTATCGTCAGTCCTATCCGCTCGACGCCAACTGGAAGCTCGCCGTCGAGAACTATGTCGAATGTTACCATTGCGGGCCGGCGCATCCGGAATATTCGCAGACGCATGCGCTGGAAAAGCCGGCAGAAATGATCGAGCAGCTCAATGCGGCGATGGAGCAACGCACCTGCGCGCTCGGCATCGAGATCGGCAGCGCCAACCGCTGGCAGAACTCGGCGGCCGGCCAGGAAGCAATCCACACCTTCCGCTATGCGCTCTATGACGGCGTTTCGAGCGGCAGCCAGGATGGATCGCCGGTGGCCCCGCTGATGGGACGCTTCTCCGACTATGACGGTGGCGTCACTTCCATCCATCTCGGCGGCACGACCTTCCTCGTATGCTATCCCGATCACGGCATGATCTACCGCTTCATCCCGAAAACGGCTGGCACCTGCGAGATGGAGCTGATCTGGCTGGTGCGCGGCGACGCGGTCGAGGGCCAGGATTACGATCTGGAGAAGCTGACCTGGCTGTGGAAGATCACCACCGAAGAGGACAAGAAGATCATCGAGCACACCGCGCGCGGCGTGCGCTCGCACTATTTCGTGCCCGGACCTATCGCGCCGATGGAATACAACGAACTGCGCTACATCGGCTGGTATCTCGAGGAGATCAGCCGGGCCTGAACGGCTCGGCTGCCTTAGAGCATTCACCGTTTCACGGAAACGGCGATCTGCTCTAACTCTTTGTTTTGACGCAATTCTAGACGGAAAACCGCTCACACTTTTCCTAGAATTGCTCTAGGAGAATCAGGCAGATCTTGCCTTTCGCGTCATTCCGCGCTGAGCCCGTATCGGTCGACGACTTCGGGGTTGATGAGCTTGGCATGCAGCGTCATCAGCACGATCTGCGCGTCGAGGCTGTCACCGGCTTCAAGCGCCGCCTCGATGCGGCGCTCGGCTCCCAGCGCCCGCTCATGGCCATTGGCTTGCTCGAAGGTTTCGGGACCCGCGATGCAATAGCTGCATAATTGTGCCACCGACGCATAGGTGCCCGGTGGCGGCTCGTCGGGCCAGCGATCCTTCATGAGATTGACGAGGGTAAGCTTCACGCCCTCCGGCACAAGGGCTGGATGCAGATCGGCGCCGCGCAATGCATCGTCGAGCTGCCTCAAGTCGCCCGAACGGCCGAACACTCCGAGGAAGCCGAGGGAAGATCGCCGTCCGGCCATGATGTTTCCTTCCATTTCCAGCCCACTTAGGTGGTGGGCAAGCGGATTGCAAAGGCGGTGCTGTCTAACCAGCCGCCGCCAGCAAGATCCCTGCAAGGGCGGATAGCGCGAGTGTCGGCAGCATGCCGACTTTCAGCTTCAGGATGGCGACCATGGCGGCCACGGAAAGCAAGGCCGCGCGCCAGTCGATCGACGAAGGCACCGGCACGTTCATGCCAAGGCCCGTCGCGTGCACCTCACGGAAGATGACGTGCAAGGCAAACCATAGGGCCAGATTCATAATTACCCCGACAACGGCGGCGGTGATCGCGCCCAGTGCGGCCGACAGTGCCTTGTTGCCGCGCAAGGCCTCGATGTAGGGCGCACCGAGGAATATCCAGAAGAAGCAAGGCGTGAACGTCACCCACAGAGTGAGCAAAGCCCCCAGCGATCCGGCAACCAACGGGTCCAGCGAGCCGGAATGGCGGAACGCGGCGATGAAGCCGACGAACTGCAGCACCAGGATGAGCGGCCCTGGCGTCGTTTCGGCGAGCCCAAGGCCATCGACCATTTCACCCGGCGCCAGCCAGCCGAAGGACTGGACGGCTGCCTGTGCGACATAAGCGAGGACCGCATAGGCGCCACCGAAGGTGACGACAGCCATGAGACTGAAGAACCGGCCTATCTCGGTCCAGACGCTTGCAGAGCCGGTGAACCACCAGATCAAAAGAACAGGCCCGAGCCAGAGCGGCAGCCAGATGGCGACGGTGCGCGGTGCATGCCATCTGGTCGGTTTGACATGGGCCAGTTCGCCACGCTCGAACATCAGGTCGACCGCTCCCTTGAAGTCGGCAACATCGTCCTTGCCATGGGCCGAGCCGGAAAACAGGGCGGGAGCAATGCGATCCCCCAGCCATCCCGTCAGGCCGGCTAGCAGGACGATGAGCGGAAAGGGCACATTCAACGCATAGATGGCGATGAACGCCGCGACCGCGATCGACACCATGACCCGGTTCTTGAGGGCACGCCGGCTGATCCGGACCACCGCCTCGACGACGATGGCAAGCACAGCCGCCTTGACCCCGAAAAATAGCGCCGCGACAAGCGGCACGTCGCCATAGAGGACGTAGAGGCTGCTCAAGGCGAGCATGACGAGCGCGCCCGGCAAGACGAACAGGATGCCGGCGACAAGGCCGCCGGCCGTCCTGTGCAGCAGCCAACCGATGTAGATGGCGAGTTGCTGGGCTTCCGGGCCAGGCAGCAGCATGCAGTAGTTCAGCGCGTGCAGGAAACGCCGCTCACCGATCCAGCGCCGCTCCTCGACCAGTTCCTTGTGCATCAGCGCGATCTGCCCGGCCGGACCGCCAAAGCTGAGCAATCCGATTTTCGCCCAGACCTTCACGGCCTCGGTGAAGGTCGGTGCAGCCGGCACCGGGACGGTTCCCGCCTTATTGTCCGGGACAAGAGCGGTCACGACGGCTTACCCGCAGCCGGCCAGTTGTGCGTTTCTTCGGTGGCGTCGCGACACCAGCGGAAGAACGCGTCGTAGAGCAGCATGCCTGCTTCCAGTTGTTCCAGATCGTCGCGGTACATACGCGACAAACCAAGCGAGGCAGCCAGAAAGCCGGCCGCCTGAGGCACCAGGTCGAGGCTTGCAGTGTCGGCCGCCCGCACGATTGCAGCGAGGCGATCGAGCGCCACGGATTCCAGCCCGAACTCCTCGATCATCGTGTCGAAGGTGCAGCGCTCGCCGCGATGGCTCCAAAACACATTGTCGATGTCGAACGGCACGGCCTGAAAGCGGTCGGCAACAGCCAACACTTCAGCGGGTTCGACGAACAGGAACACCGCGTCGGGGTCGACGAAACGCCGGATCAGCCACGGGCAAGCGATGCGGTCGACCTTCGGGCGCGATCGCGTCACCCAGACGGTGGCGCCCTTTTCATTGCGTGGCGGCATCTTGGCGGTGCGGGCCAAAAGCCCTCCGGCATCGCGCCAGGCATCAAACCCGCCTTCGAGAGATTCAGCTGATATCCCCTCATGGCGCAGCCATGCGGCCACGCCTTGCGAGAGCTTTTGCCCCCTCTGGCAAACGACGGCCACCGGCTTGCCGGCGAACGTGGCCGCCCAGGTTGAAACGGTTTTGAAATCGCGACGGCACGACGCCGGCAACAGCCGCGGATCGGCGTCGAAATCTTCATCTATGCGAACATCGACAATGACTGGGGCGCCCGGCAGACCTATGAGCCGGGACAATTGCGGTACGGTGATAGCGGTTGTTGACGGCATGGCGTCCACCTCCTGAAAAGAGAAGCTTGGACGCGAACGTTGGGCTGACGCCTCACGGGGTCGTCGCGATGCACCCCTTGTCATGATGGTGGATTTGTTGGGCGCGCTTGTCAAGGACGGTGGCCGTTCTCGACCTACCCGGCCGCGATGCAACACGCTGACCGGAAAACCGACGGCGGCCTGATTTGATCAAGCCGCCATCCGTCGATCCAGAATCAATGATTGTCCCTGGGGACACCGCTGGTGTGCGCGACATCCTGGTATTTCACCGCCGGCTTCAGCACCATTCCCTCCGAAAACTGCGCGACCATACCGCGCTGGATCTCCTGCCAGGGCGTCTGGTGCTCGGGATAGTGGAAGCCGCCATTGTTCTGCAGTTCGGCGCGGCGCCGGGTGATCTCGTCGTCGGTGACGAGGATGTCGGCCGTGCCCTTGCGCAAGTCGATGCGGACCCGGTCGCCCGTCTTGAGCAGCGCCAGTCCGCCGCCGATCGCCGCTTCCGGCGAGGCGTTGAGGATCGACGGCGAACCCGACGTGCCCGACTGGCGGCCGTCCCCGATGCAGGCGAGCGCGTGGATGCCCTTCTTGATGAGATAGGCCGGCGGCTGCATGTTGACGACCTCGGCACCGCCGGGATAGCCGACCGGGCCGGCGCCGCGCATGAACAGGATGGTGTGTTCGTCGATGCCTTGCGCCGGGTCGTCGATGCGGGCGTGGTAATCCTCCGGCCCGTCGAAAACCATGGCGTTGCCTTCGAAAGCCTCGGGATCCCTAGGATTGGACAGATAGCGCTCGCGAAACTCGGGCGAGATGCCGCTGGTCTTCATGATCGCCGAATCGAACAGATTGCCCCGAAGATTGATGAAGCCGGCATTGGCCTTCAGCGGCTTGGCGACAGAGCGGATGACGTCGGGGTTTTCGTTGGCGACGCCCTCGCTATTCTCGCCGATCGACTTGCCGTTGACGGTGCGTGCGCCGGGATGCGGCAACAGGTCGCCCTTCATCAGTTCGGCAATGACCGCCGGCACGCCGCCGGCATGATGGTAGTCCTCGCCAAGATATTCGCCCGTCGGCTGCAAATTGACCAGCAGCGGCACATTGAGGCCGACCGTCTGCCAGTCGTCATTGTCGAGCTTGACCCCAAGGTGGCGGGCGATGGCGTTGAGATGGATCGGCGCGTTGGTCGAGCCGCCAATGGCCGAATTGACGACGATGGCGTTCTCGAAAGCCTCTCTCGTCATGATGTCGGACGGCTTCAGATCCTCATGCACCATCTCGACGATGCGTTTTCCGGTCTCATAGGAAATCTGGCCACGCTCGCGGT
>NZ_RZQA01000239.1:0-7627 GCF_004022915.1 Mesorhizobium sp. M7A.F.Ca.US.006.04.2.1 | reverse complement strand
ATCTTGTAGATCAACGGCTGCAAGGAATGCGAGTTTTCCCACACGCTTGCCACCGAGAAATCGGAGCTCGCATAGGCACTCGCCAGCGCTGCGAAAGACAGCGCCGTCAAGGCGAAGCCGGTCACCGCGACCGGACCGCCGACGGCCATCAGGCGCTGGTTGTTCAGGCGTGCGCCAAACAGCGGCACGAGCGTCTGCACCAGCGAAAGCGCAAACGCCAGGACGAGGGCGAAATGTCCGGTTTCAACCATGCCCGTGATCCACTGTCGCTCTCCTGCCGGAGCTATTCACTCTTGCTCTCCTGCCACACGCCCTTGGCCTTGAGGCCGTCCGCAACCTCCTTGGGCATATAGCGCTCATCATGCTTGGCCAGCACGCTATCGGCAACAAAAACCCCGTCCGGGCCGAAACTACCCTCGGTGATGACGCCCTGCTCTTCGCGGAAAAGGTCGGGCAGGATGCCGGTATAGGTGACCTTGACCGATTTGTGCGTGTCGGTGACCGAAAAGCCGACCGTGGCCCCCTGCCCGCGCTGGATCGTGCCTTTTTCGACCAATCCACCCAACCGGATGCGCTGGCCAGGCTGGACGCTTGCCGTGGTGAGATCGGCCGGCATGTAGAAATAGGAGGCCTTCTGGCCAAGCGCGTAGAAAGTCAGCCCGGTCGCGGCACCCAGGAAGACCAGGCCGCCCGCGATCACCGACAATCGTTTCTGCTTGCGCGTCATGTCTTGTTCTACTCCGTCGCCGCAAGCCCAAGCGAAGCGGCAAAGGCGGTGAATTTCTTCGCCTGGTCACTGTCGGCCCCAAAGGCGGCAATGGCGCGACCGAGCGCCTCACGCGCCTGATCGGCCTTGCCAAGCACGACATAGGAACGAACGAGCCGCATCCATCCTTCCGGGTCGTTCGGATTTTGCCGCAGTTTGTCGTCAAGGCCGGCAACCATGGTGTTGATCATGGCTTCCCGATCCTGCGGCGACATCGAGGATGCGGCGTCGATATCGCCGGCATCGGGGCCGTTGGCGGCGCCGCCGGAAGCCACTTCGGGGTTGCCGGACTTGGCCAGCGCCTGCTCGACGGCACCGCGCCATGGCGAGTCCGGCGGCAATCTGCCCAGCATCGCCTGCCATGCCGTGGTCGCTTCCTTGGCGCGACCCTCCTGCGCCAACGCCATGGCCAGGTAGAAACTGGCCTTCGCATTGGCCGGATCGAGCTTCAGGGCTGCCTCGAAAGCATCCTGGGCATCGGCCGAGACAATGCCGCCTGCCGCGCCGGCGATCGCCTCTCCGAGACCTGCCTGGCGAACGGCGCTGTCGCCATCAAGCCGAATGGCGTTGCGATAGGCATCCGCCGCGTCGGAAAAGCGCTGCATGCGCAGATAGACCGGTGCAAGCACGTCCCAGCCCCTGCCATCGGTGGGATTGGCGGCCAGATGGGCTTCGGCCCGCGCCACCAGTTCGTCGACCGAACTGTCGGCGGGATTCTTGGCCAACCGCTCGCTGAGCGGTTGTGACGGCAGGTCGGGAGAGCCAAGCTTGACATAGAGCCCCCAACTGACCAGCGGCACCGCCAGCACGGCTACGGTTGCCACCAGCCTTGCGGTGGCCGGCGCTCGGCCCGCGTTTGCGCCGCCGGCGGTAACCGCATTGTCAAGGCGAAGGATGCGGCGAGCGATCTCGGCGCGGGCTTCGGCCGCTTCGGCCGGCTGGATCAAGCCACGCGCAGCGTCGCGGTCAAGCTCGGACAGTTGGTCGCGATAGACTTCGAGATCATGTTCGCCGCTCGACGACGCGCCCTTCGCGCTGGCGGCCAGCGGCAACAGCACCGCCAGGCTTGCACCCAGCGTGAGAATGGCGGCTATGACCCAGAACAGCATGGTTCTTCCAATAACGGCAGAGCTCTGCCGTGCCAACAGATGCATGCTGCGACGCTTTGACGACGCCAGCCGCCAATCGTCGGCAGACGGTCGTCAGGTCAGCGGCGTCCAGCTGCCATCGGCGTTGCGGCAAGCGGTTCCGCGCGCCGTGACTCCGGCGCCGCCGGAAAACACCGTCTGCGTGTACTGGCGGCAGTCCTGCGAACCGACGCGGTAGGGCTGGGCCGGAACCACCTCGCCGTAGCGCGAAGCCTGGGCGCCTTTCCACGTCACCTTCTGGCCGCTGGTCGTGTATTCCAGCGCTTTGTACTCAGCCTCGAGCGCGCTGCGCTTCTCGGTCTCGCTGAGGCCGTTGCCGATCGCCCCGCTGATGAGGCCGCCGCCCATCGCCGAAATGATCGTCGTGGTCACCTTGCCGCTGGAAGGAGGTGTCGAGGCCGGTGTCGCTGCCACGGTTGGACCCTTGCCGCTCAAGGTGGTGCAGCCGGAAACAGCCAGCAATGCGGAAACAAGCGCGACGCGAATCTTCATGCCAACAACCGGTTTTCTTGAGTTGGAGCCTGCCATGGATGCGCCGGGGGCCGCGTCATCGAGAAGTCGGCGTGGCCATAGTATTGATATTTGTCGGAAATTTGGCCGCTGGCCGCTGCGGGACCAATGGACATGCCGCCAACAACATCTCCCGCCCCTCTATGTCGATCGGCTCTGGTGAACATCACTGAAGGCTCCGCAATCGCACCACCGCCTTCAATCCGCCCATACCGGACCGTTCGAGCGCCAGAACGCCTCCATACTCGTTGACGAGGTCTGCGACAATGGCCAGGCCCAGACCTGTTCCGGGCTTTGTCTCGTCCAGACGCCGTCCGCGCTTCAGCGCCTCGCGCGCCTTGTCCTCGGGAATGCCCGGACCGTCATCCTCTATGCCGATCTCGAACAGGCCGGCCGGGTCGTCCTTGCCGGTCAAGGGCACGATCGAGACCTGCACCGCGCTCTTTGCCCATTTCATCGCGTTTTCAAGGAGATTGCCCAGCAGTTCCTCAAGGTCCTCACGCTCGCCGGCGAAGACGATCTCGGCCGCCGGCAGCGACAGCGATAGATTTGTCTGCGGATTGAGCTTCCGCAGAACCCGCACCATGCGCTGCACCAGCGGCGTCACCGGCGTGCGGTAGACGACGCTGTCGCGTTGTGCCGCGACGCGGGCGCGCTGGAGATAGTGTTCGACCTGCTTCTGCATGGAAGCCGCCTGTTCGGCGATCAACTGCCCCTTGGCGCCGCCGAGCGCGCGGCCCTCGTTGAGCAGTACCGCCAGCGGCGTCTTCAGCGAATGGGCGAGATTGCCGACCTGTGTTCGCGACCGCTCGACGATGCGCCTGTTGTTTTCGATCAGCGCATTGGTTTCGTTGGCAAGCGGTTCGATCTCGGCCGGGAAGCGGCCGTCGAGCCTCTGGGCGGTGCCTTCGCGCACCATGGCGAGCGCGTTTCTGACCCGGCGCAGCGGCTGCAGGCCGAGCAGGATTGCGATCGCGTTGATGGCGATCATGCCGACGCCGAACAGGCTGAGATAGGTCAGCAGGCGGCGCTGAAAGGTGGCGATTTCCTGTTCGAGTTCGCTCTGGTTGCCCATGACGCGGAAACGCGCGGCGCGGTTCTTGGCGTCGAGGACGAATTCGCTCTCGAACACTTCGAGCTGCTCGCCGTCGATGCCTTCGGCTGCGTAGCTGCGCTGGAAGCTCGCGTTGAACGGCACCTCGGCAACGCTCGGTGACGGGATCGTCGTGGTCATCGACGACGAATGGAGATCGCCATGCACGCCTTCCGAAGCGGGCTCAACCGACCAGTACCAGCCCGAATTCGGCTCCGAGAACCGGAGGTCGCCGAGATCTGGCGCGCCGGTCAGCGCACCGCTGTCGGAGATGCCGATCGAACCGATCAGGTTGAACAGATGCGCCGAAAGCAGGCTGTCGAAGCCGCGCTCGCTGGCCTGGCGGTATAGGGTGGTGATCAAGGTGAAGATGACAACGAGCGTCACGATCGCCCAGACCGTGGAAAAGGCGATGACGCGGAACGTCAGCGAACGCGGCCACAAACGCAGCGAAAGCGGCGTCCTTGCGGTTGGTTTGAGCGGTTCCGAGTTACGCCTCCGGCTCACGCATGCGGTAGCCCATGCCGCGCACGGTTTCGATCATGTCGATGCCCATCTTCTTGCGCAGCCGCCCGACAAACACCTCGATGGTGTTGGAATCGCGGTCGAAATCCTGATCGTAGAGATGCTCGACCAGTTCGGTCCGCGAGACGACCTCGCCCATATGGTGCATCAGATAGGCAAGCAGGCGGAATTCGTGCGACGTCAGCTTCAGCGGCACTCCGCCGACATCGGCCTTGGAGGCCTTGGTGTCGAGGCGCAGCGGTCCGCAGGTCAGCTCGGACGAGGCATGGCCGGCAGCGCGCCGGATCAGAGCCCGCAGCCTCGCCAGCACCTCCTCGATGTGGAACGGCTTGGTGACGTAGTCGTCGGCGCCGGCATCGATGCCGGAAACCTTGTCGCTCCAGCGGTCGCGCGCCGTCAGGATCAGCACCGGCATCTTGCGGCCGCCGCGTCGCCAGCGCTCGACCACGCTGATGCCGTCCATCTGCGGCAGGCCGATATCGAGCACGACCGCGTCATAGGGCTCGGTGTCGCCGAGGAAATGGCCTTCCTCGCCGTCGAAGGCGCGGTCGACGACATAGCCGGCATCGACCAGCGCATCCGATATCTGCCGATTGAGATCCTTGTCATCTTCGACGACCAGTACACGCATGCGGAGTTCGATACCTGTTGAAGAGCTTTGTCGGATGGAAGAGCTTTGTAGGATTGAAAACTGGGGCAGATATAGGCCGATTCCGGCGGCCTGGGAAACGTGGCCTAAGGTTGATTGGATCAGTTCAGCGGAACGACGATCTCGGAACGGCGCGGACGTTGTCCGTCCTTGCCCGGAACGAGCACGACGATGACACAGACAGGCTGACCGCCGCGCGTCGATTGCGAGGCCTTGGCCAGCGTTCCGCCATTCTGCTCGGCCACCTGTTGGCCGATGGCGTAGCAATCGGATGCCGCCAGTACGATCGGACTGGCCAGGTCGGGCGGCGCGATGACCGGCATCGCCATCGCCTGCGACGCAAACAGCCCGGCAGCACAAAGCGCCAGTGTCGCGGTTCGGAAGTGGGAGCGAAGCGTTTTCATGACCGGCGTTGTAACGCATCGGTGCTGAACGTGAAATGAACGGTGAACGCCGCTGAAAACATCCTCGCCACACCCCTGCAACGCGAGACAGTCAACCTGGGATTTCGCCGCCTCGAACAGGCGAAATCCCGCGAAAGTCCAGTCTAGACTCCGTTTTGACCATATTGAAAGCGCATCAGGCATTTTCCTGCGTCATCGCGCGAAAACGCAGCAGCCCGTGATGCACGAGCAGATCCTCGTCATGGCGGGCTTCGGCAAATTCCAGCGACAGTCGTGTCTGGCCGCGAGGGCCGATCACCAATGCTGCGTCGGCAAGGCGCGCCTGGATGGCGGCCATGATGGCTAGCGTTTCGGCATCCCCATGGGCTTTCGACCAGACATGCAGCGTAATCAACTGATCGTCGGTGTTCTCGATGCCCGTATCCCAGTCGAAAGCGGAGGTATGGCCGCAGGTCACGTACGGAAAAGCGGCGTTGTCGGCTGGCCGTTCGAGCAGTCCGGCGCCGCCCAGCAAGGCCGACAGCGATGGATCGCTTTTCAGCCTGAGAAACAGTGCCTGCTGTAAATCGCCTGGCGCGGTCATCGTCTTTTCCTCCGGTTCCTGCGCTGCCGACTGTTGCTTTTCGGAAGCTGTCCGCGTTCTGCGTGTTCTGACAGATATAGCCATTCGACGCGCAGAGGCGATGGCGATTCGTCATCGGAATGATGGATGCCGATGATCTCGAAAGGGCGGCTTTGCCAAGACCACCGTCGCGGGCACCACGCCGTGAACATGGACTCTCGATTCCTGGTCACATATTCTCGCTCCATACAGCGTCGCATGACGCAATGTTTCCTTGCCGTTTTTGATCCACGAAGCAATTTCGGAAGCTGATGATGCTCGATGCAGAAAAGACCAGGGCTGCGTCGCGGTTGTTGGTAGGCCACTGGGACAAGGGCACCCGTCTCGACGCCATACCCGAGGCGTTGCGCCCACAAACACGGCTCGAAGGTTACGCTATCCAGTCGCATGTCATGGATCGCTCGGCGGCTCCGCTTTTCGGCTGGAAGATTGCCGCGACCAGTCTGGCGGGACAAAGGCACATCAACGTCGACGGCCCCATGGCCGGACGTCTCCTGGCCGAGAAAGCGGTGGAGATCGGCGGGACCGTTTCCCTGGCGACGAGCAAGATGCGCGTGGCCGAGATCGAGTTCGCTTTCCGTTTCGGCCGCGAGCTGCCGCCTCGTGCGGCACCCTATGAAATCGCCGAGGCGATGGAAGCCGTAGCGAGCTTGCACCCTGCGATCGAAATCCCGGACTCACGGTATGACGATTTCTGCGCCGTCGGGGCGCCGCAGCTCATTGCGGACAATGCCTGCGCCAACCTGTTTGTCATCGGCGAGGCGGCGGAAGACGACTGGCACGACGTGGATCTTGCAAAGCACCCCGTGATCGCGTCCGTTTCCGGAAGGTCGCAACATAGCGGATCGGGAGCAGCCGTATTGGGCGATCCTCGCATCGCGCTTACCTGGATCGTCAATGAACTGTCGGGCTTGGGCATAGCGCTCCAGCCGGGACAGGTGGTGATTACCGGCACCTGCGTGACACCGATAAGCGTCGAGGCAGGCGACGAAGTCATCGGCGATCTAGGCAGGTTTGGCCGCGTCTCGGTGAGGTTTGTCTAGGCTCCGCGCTGCCTGGCCACGAAACTGCGCACCGCCAGCACCAGCACGGTGATGATGATCAGGATCACCGACAATGCCGCGATCGCCGGGTCGATGTTGTCGCGCAAGCCCATCCACATGAGCCGCGGCAGCGTGATGGCGTTGACAGAGGTGATGAACAAAGTGACGCCGATTTCTTCCCAGGACAGCACGAAGGAGAGAAGTGCGGCGGTGACGATGCCGAATTTGATGTTGGGCATGATGATGCGGGTGGCGCGTTCCCAGACAGTTGCACCTAGGCCGCGCGCGGCGAGGTCTATGCGGCGGTCGAGCTGGCTGAGCGAGACCAGCATCAGCACGGTGGCGAAAGGGACCGTCATCACCGAATGGGCCATGGCAACGCCCAGCCAGGTGTCATAGCCGAAGAACGCGCTGAAGCCCGAGATCGAGGTGAGCAGGAAGTAGAGCGTGATCGCCGAGACCACGGGCGGCACCACCATCGGCAGCAACACGAAGCCGACAAGTGCCGCGGTGAAGCGCGGCTGGAACATCCAGACGCCAAGGCTGAAGCACAGCGCCAGCACAGTTGAAAAGGCGCTGCTGACGACACCGATGCGGATCGAGAGCAGGATCGATTGGAGCCAGCGCGGGTCCTCGATCAGCGCCCGGTAATGGCGCAGCGACAGTTCGCCCGACGGCATGGCCAGCATGCGGCTCGGCGTCAGCGACACCGGGATGACGGCGAGCAGCGGCATCAGCAGGAACAGCGCCACGAAGGCGGCGATGATCAGCGAGACGGGACCGGGGCGGTAGGTCGGCATCAGATCAACTGCTTCGGTCTGACATATCGGAACAAGAGCGCCATCAGCGCGCCGACGAACAGCACCA
>NZ_RZQA01000238.1:0-7652 GCF_004022915.1 Mesorhizobium sp. M7A.F.Ca.US.006.04.2.1 | reverse complement strand
GGTAAGGATGGACCCGCCGCTCCATTTGCGAAGCGACGGGCTCTCGCCCACCCCATACCTGTGAAAGCAATTTAGATGCCAAACTTTTGACCCGTTATGGGGCACAGCCGTCGCGTTGCCAGTCGGTCGGTCGCCCTCTCGTCGCTCTGCCTCGACATTGATAACCATCTACATCATGCCGGCTCGTTGGCTGCGATCACAAATTGTCGGATTCGTACGAAGCAGAGTTCTGTACGATTCCAACCCTTTAACTTTGTACACCCCTCTTTTGTAATTCGGCGGCTGAGGGGACGCCGTGCATCAGGTTGCATTTCACTGTCAATCGCGCGCCAGAGGGCGTATATTTTTTAAATCGTCTGCACGTGTCTACGGGCGCAGACGGCAGGGAGATTGGAAAGCTCTTGCCCCAAGCGGGATTGAGCTATGACCAATCCAGAGAACGATTCCTACAGAAACCAATTGTTGCGCAGGCTTGACCCTGGTGACCTGGGGCTTTTGCAGCCACACCTTGAACTGTGTGACCTCGAGCCGAAAATGACCTTAGAGAAAGCCGATTCGGAGATCGAGACGGTGTACTTCCTGGAGGACGGCATCGCTTCTGTGGTCGCGACGGCTTCAGGTAAGGAAGCCGAGGTGGGCCTTGTCGGCTTTGAGGGAATGACCGGTGCCGCGCTCGTGATGGGCGCTGACTATGCAGCGCATCAATGTTACGTTCAGTCGGCCGGCAGCGCTTTCAGGATGGGAACCGAGCCCTTCAAGGAGGCTCTTGCGAACAGCCCAACGTTGCGCCTTTTCCTGTTGCGCTATGTCCACTACTTCCACATCCAGACCAGCTATACGGCCCTGATCAACGCAAAATCAAACCTTGAAGAGCGGTTGGCGCGCTGGCTTCTAATGTGTGACGATCGGGTCCACGGCGAGCGCCTTGCGATCACCCATGAGTTTCTCGCCGTCATGCTTGGAGCAAGACGCCCAGGCGTTACCGTTGGGCTGCAAGTTCTGGAAGGACGTGGTTTCAGCTATTCTCGACGTGGCGAAGTGCACATCAGGGACCGCAGCGGACTTGCGGCCTGCGCAAACGGCACCTACGGCAAGCCAGAAGCCGATTACGTTCGGCTAGTTGGATTATAGCGCTCCAAGCATGCCGGACGTAGGCCGCGGTGATCCAAGCACCTGCGCCTCGCGCCAGCAATACAGCCCGTCCCGCCCACATTGCCGGTGACACGAAACGGCTGCGGAAGCCGCGATCCGATGCGATTGCAATCCAACCCTGGGCGCGCACGGATGTCCCGCAAGCTTCATATCCCGTGCGTCAGCACAAGATAAATAGCGGGGACGAGCATCAACCAGCCGCTCAGTCCAAGAACCACCAAGATGGCCATGCGCTCTGTTCGTCTGACAAGGTCGGCAATGTTTTCTCTGTCCGGCAAAGCGACGGAGGCCACAAACCCGGGCGCACGATCATCGTTGCCATTTCCCGGTTGGTTCGCGCTGCCACTCTCATTCGATCTGTGGACCAATGTCATTGTCATCGTTCACCGAAAAGAATCTAAACCGGCCCGTTCTCGGCGCGTGAGCCGGAACGGGCCGAGGCGGGAAATCAGTTAAAATCGAAGGACGACCGAAGGACCACGTCGGCGGTAGCACCGGACGCGACGGCGACCATGCCGCCAATAACTGCGGCAAACCCGTCTCCAGCCCCGCCGGCGGCGGTGGGGACGGTAGTGCCAGTCCCGATGGTAGACTTGCTGCACTTCTGCCTGTGCGTCTTCTTCAAAGGTCTCTGTTTGTGGCGTCTCAAGTTCATCGAGGATGCCGTGTCCGGCCCCTGGAACACCCGCCATTGCGTCAGTTGGGCGGACAGCGCTTGCAAGGGCCGCTGCCCCGGCAACGCCAAACATTGCAGTCAAGAAGGATCGCCGATCCATAATAAACCTCCCAAGGTACATGTGCTAGAAATGCGCCCACGCCTGCCGAATGAGCATGCATGGGCGCACGGTGAAATACAGGACCCGCCCGCCGTCGAAGCAGCTCACGGGTCCTATCAGCGCAGGAAGGGACGTAGCTGCGCCGATCCACGCCATGTCAGCCAAGAACGACCCCCATCACCAAGAAGGTGATGGCTGTTGCGAAAATCGGTGCGAGCAACCATCGCGCCTGGCCGACACTTTTTTCCACTGTTTCTCTCCGAATTGGAGAGACAACAACCTTTAGGCCTAAGCCGTTCCGCCTACTCCCAACGGGTAAGACCATTGCGTTTTCCAACCAGACTTTGGTCCTGCGCGGATTCAGACAGAGGCCCGTATGAGGAACGTTTGGCCTGGCGACGTGTTCGGGTGGCTGGCGCCCAGCCGATCGTGCTGCCGCCAGGTTACAAGAGGAGAAAAACAAATGAGGATGCACCTAAGCAGCGCCGCTGCGGCGCTCTTGCTGTTGGCCAGCGTCGGCGCGGTTGCGGCACAGGATGTGGTTATCACACCGGAACAGGACACCGTCGTCCGCGAATACGTGAAGAAGCAACCCTTGGCTTCTGTGAAGCTTCCGGGGGTGGAGTTGAATGTCGGCACGGCTCTGCCAGACACGGTCGAACTCCACGAGGTTCCCAACGTCAAATACCGCTATACGGTGGTCGACAACCGAACGGTTTTGGTGGACCCGAGCACACGCAAGATTGTGAAAGTCTACGACTGAAACTTCGAACCGGGCCAGGCCCGCCGGCAGGGATGCCGGCGGGTTGTGCTCGTCAAATCGCCACTCAATCGGACAAATGAAAATGATGAACCCTGAAGTCGAGACGTCGCAATCGCTCGTGGCGCGCCTGGTTGATCTCCAGGCGAGAGCGCGGGCAGCACGTATAAATGAGGCCGAAATAAAGACCTTCCAAAAGGTCGCAGCCGTCACGGATGATGGTCGAGGTCGGTCGGCTCAGGATCTGGCCGTTCCAGGTTCGATGGCGACATAGTGGTGCACGAGGTCACACCCCAATCGCCGCCACAAGAATTCGGTTCTGCCCGCGGATCGCCGCGCGCAGTTCCAACATTCCAAGTTGTGCCTTCTTCTACGACGCGCCAGCAACCTGGGTGGATGCCCCAACCCTGGTGAAGGTGTTCCGCACCCTGACGGACTTGTAGACGTAGGCGACCCAGAGCCCTATCAGCACAAACGAGACTATGTACGTCGCAAGCGCCTCGCCAGTGACCACTTTCCGAACCGAAACCCCGATCGCGGTGGAGACCCAGATCGCGTCCAGTATGACCGCCACCGGGATTGCGAGCCATTGGATGAGAAACAACTGCTTGAACCGAAGGCTCCGCCTCAGCATGGCAACGAGCACCACAAGCTGAAACACCATGAATGCCAGCAGCAGGGCAACCTCGCCATAGACCACCATGGGTCCATTCGGCACCAGCATGAGCTGGTTGTAGCCATCGCTGGAGGCCCCCAATTCGGCGAGTGTGCGCAGCGGTGACAATGCCTGACCGATAGCCAGCAGCATCAGCCAGCCGCCGAAGCCCACAAGAGTCTCAGGATTCTGCGACGGCTTCGCGGCCGATCGAACAGCAAAGAAAACAGGCACGCCGATCAACAGCAGCATGATCGCCCAATGCCAGATGGAAAACGCCCCCATTTACCCCTCCCCTTTTTATGCCCCTTTAAGTTGTACAAGGTTTTAGATTCAACTCAAGAGGCGAGCCCTCGTGTGAATGAAGTTATGTCGAACCGACGATTTCTCCTGTCTGCTCCTGACTCCTTCACACCCCGATCGCCGCCACCAAAATCCGGTTCTGCCTTCGGATCGCCGCGCGCAGCTCCGGTATTTTCGCCGCGTCGCGCTTCACGAATTCGATGAACATCATGTTCATGTTGTTGAAGATCAGTTCGCCGAGCGCTGCTCCGTCGATGTCCTGCCGCACCAGGCCGAGCGCCTGCAGGCGGGCGATCAGGGCGCGGATCTGTTCGGTCAGCGCGCGGTCGAGCGCGGTGTAGGCCTGGCCGAACGGGCTGTCGGGCAGTTGCGTCGAGATCGCCATTGCCTGCCGCCACATCTCCTTGCTGAGATAGTGCAGCGAGTGCTCGATGTAGATGCCGATCAGCGTATCCAGCGCATCGCCGACATTGGCCGGCGGCCTGGCGACGACGCCCTGCCCGGCATTCAGCACCTCGTTGACCTCCAGCGAGACGATGGCGCCGAGGATGTCGCCCTTGTTCTCGTAGTAATTGTAGATGGTGCCGACCGAGACCTCGGCCTGCGTGGCGATCGCCTCTATCTTGGCGCCCTCATAGCCGGCCTCTCGAAACAGTTCCGCCGCCGCTTCGATGATGCGCCTGTGCCGGTCCGCCTTTTGCCTTGCCCGCAATCCGCTCATTCCAGCCTCTTGCCACAAAAACAGAATTGACTCAATTTTAGAATTGGTTCAATTTTTTGCAAGAAGCCACAAAGGCAAGGGAGAACACTCGATGTCCGCACATTCCAAGAGCATGAATTCGCTTTCCCTGTTGAAGAGCCATCTGCATGCTGCGTGCGCGGCCGCGGCGCTGTTGCTCGCAGCCGGCAGCGCTGTCCAGGCCGCCGACCTCAACGCGCTGATCTGGTGCGATCATGCCGATCCGGCGCTGCTGCAGCCCTTCGAGGAGGCCAATGGCGTCAAGGTCAACGTCAAGGAATTCGAGGGCACCGGCGCTGGCCTCGCCATCGTCGAACAGTCGCAGCCGGGCGACTGGGACGTGATGGTGATCGATTCGATCGACGTGCCGCGCGGCGTCGAAAAAGGCCTGTTCGAGCCGCTGCCGGAAGACAAGCTGCCGCTGGCCGACCTGTTTGCGCAGGTGAAGATGGACGGCTCCGCCATGGTCGGCGGCAAGCGCTACGGCATCACCGAAAAGTTCGGCTACAACACGATCGGCTACAACAAGACCAAGGTCGACCCGGCCGACATGCAGTCGATGGCGGCCCTGACCGGCGACAAGTACAAGGGCAAAGTCGCCATCTACGACTACTACCTGCCGGTCATCGGCATGGCCGCACTGGCGATCGGCAAGAAGACGGCCGATCTCACCGAAGCCGACCTGCCCGCCCTCAGGGACGAGCTCTTGAAGATGAAAGCCAAGGCCAAGCTGGTCGGCGAAGTGACCGCCAGCCAGACGGCGCTGGCGACGGGCGAGGTCGACATACTGGTCGGCGGCGGCGAATGGGTGACGGCGGGCCTGGCCAAGGAAAACCCGGCGCTGGACTTCTCCATCCCGAAAGAAGGTGCGGTTCTGTGGTCGCAGTCGCTGGCCATGTTCAAGGATTCCAAGAACAAGGACATGGCGCTGAAGTTCATCCAGTACATTATGAGCCCGGAGGGCCAGGCGCGGCTTGCCACCTCCTCCTGCTACTGGGGCATGCCGGCCAACACCAAGGCAGCACTGACCGACGACCAGAAGAAGGTGCTGCGCTTCGACGAACAGCCGGGCTTCCTGACGCGTGCCCAGGCCTATCCGGCGCCGAACGCCGATCTCGACAAGAAGATGCAGGACATGTGGACCGAAATGCTGCAGGCGAAATGAGCCGATAGCGCTCATGAGCTCGGCTGGAAACAACCCCTTGCCCCGGGCGGGCCATACCCTGCCCCGGGCGAGCTCTGCTCTGCCCCGGGCGAGCTCTGCTCTGCCCTGGGCGCTGGTCACGCCGGCGCTCGGCTGGACGCTGCTGTTCTTCGTGCTGCCGTTCATTGCCATGGGGTTTTCCAGCCTGACGGCGCATGAGGGCGGCGGCTTCACGCTGTCCAACTACAGCCAGTTCTTCACCAACCCTTCCTACTGGCAGGCGATGGTGAACTCGCTTGAGGTGACCGCGATCGTCACCGTGGTCTCGGTGCTGCTCGCCTATCCCTTCGCCTGGATCCTCGCCGAACAGGTGCCGGAGCGCTGGCAGCGGCTGGCGCTGATGCTGGCGGTGCTGCCGTTCTGGACCTCCTATGTCGTGCGCTCCTATTCCTGGCTGCTGGCGCTGGCGCAGAACGGCGTCGTAAACCGGGCGCTGACCGGCTCCGGTCTCATCAGCGAGCCTGTGCATCTCGCCAACACGCGTTTCGCCACCATCACCGGCTTCGTGCACTTCTTCGTCATGTTGTTGACGCTGACGATCTTCGCCAATCTCAAACAGCTCAGCCCGAGCTACCGCAAGGCGGCCGCCGATCTCGGCGCCGGGCCGGTGCGAACCTTCCTGCATGTCGTGCTGCCGCTGACCTTGCCCGGCATCATGGTCGGCGCCTTCCTCACTTTCGTGCTGTGCATCGGCGACTACATCACGCCGCAGATCCTGGGCGGCAACAACGAGCTGCTGATGCCGCAGCTGGTGATGATGCAGATCGGCCGGCGCGGCGACTTTCCGCTGGCCTCGGCGCTGTCGATCATCCTGATGGCGGTGGTCACCATCGCCTATCTCGCCTGCGCCCGCTGGCTGAAGATCGAGCGGGCCTGAGATGCGCAGGATTGTCCGCATCGCCTCCTGGCTCTACGCGCTTGCCGTCTACGGCTTCATCTTCCTGCCCGTGATCGTGCTGGTGCTGTTTTCGCTGCAGGCGACGTCGTTCCCGATCCCGCCCTTCACCGGCCCGTCGCTGCGCTGGTACGACGCAGTGCTCTCGGACCCACGGCTGACTTCGGCGTTGGTCAATTCGCTGCTGGTGGCGTCCATCTCCTCGCTCGCCGCCGTGACGCTCGGCTTCCTTTCCGCCTGGGGCTTTGCCCGCTTCGTCCTGCCCGGCTCCGGCCTGCTGCGCGGGCTGATCACCCTGCCGCTGACGGTCAGCTATCTCATCATCGGCATGGGGCTGCTGGTGCTGTTCAACTGGGCCGGCGTACCGAAATCCTTGCTTGCCGCCGGCATCGGCCATGTCGTGATCAATCTGCCGCTGTGCTTTGCCATCATCTACAGCCAGATGGGCGACCACCAGATCAACATCGAGCGCGCCGCGCGCGACCTCGGCGCGCCGGAATGGAAGGTGCTGCTGTTGATCACCGTGCCGGTCATGGCGCCGGCCATCTTCGCCGGCTTCTTCCTGTCGATGACCTTCTCCTGGGACGAATTCGTGATCTCCTTCCTGCTCACCCGCTTCGACACCACGCTGCCGGTCGAGA
Source organism: Mesorhizobium sp. M7A.F.Ca.US.006.04.2.1 (assembly GCF_004022915.1). Lineage (NCBI taxonomy): Bacteria > Pseudomonadati > Pseudomonadota > Alphaproteobacteria > Hyphomicrobiales > Phyllobacteriaceae > Mesorhizobium > Mesorhizobium sp. M7A.F.Ca.US.006.04.2.1. The sequence goes on along the minus strand of NZ_RZQA01000238.1, from coordinate 527 downwards.
TCTGGAACCTGCTGCGTTCCGGCCTCAATCCCAAGACCAATGCCGTCGGCTCGCTGGTCTTCGCCGTCTCCATCGTGCTGGTGGTGTTTTTTGAACTGACATTGCTTCGGAGAAAGCCCGCATGAGCGCGCCCCTCGTCGACATCAGCAGTGTCTCGCATCGCTTCGGCCAGCACACCGTGCTGAAGGATGTCTCGCTGCAGATCGAGCCCGGCAGCTACACGATCCTGCTCGGGCCGTCCGGCTCCGGCAAGACGACGCTCTTGTCCATTCTGGGCGGCTTCGTCACGCCCAGCGAAGGCAAGGTGTTCATCCGTGGCGAGGATTGCACGTCGGTGCCGCCGGCCAAGCGCCCGACGACGACGGTGTTCCAGGACTATGCGCTGTTTCCGCATATGAGCGTCGGCAGCAATGTCGGCTTCGGCCTGCGCATGCAGGGCGTCGACGGCGCGACACGCGCCGCAAAGGCGCGCGAGGCGCTGGCGCTGGTCGGTCTCGCCTCTGCCTTCGACAAGAAGCCGCATCAGC
>NZ_RZQA01000237.1:0-7668 GCF_004022915.1 Mesorhizobium sp. M7A.F.Ca.US.006.04.2.1 | reverse complement strand
GTGTGGATAGGGTCGGCCTGGTAACGCGGCGGCGAGGCAGCGCATGCCAGGTTGAAGATACGCTCCACGGGCTCGCCGAGATCCAATGGCCGGCAGATATCCTGCTCGATCAACCGGAAACCCGGATGGTCCATGATCGAGATGATGTTCTCCATGCGCCCAGTCAGAAAATTGTCGGCGCAGATCACGCGCCAGCCGTTGCGGAGCAATGCTTCGCAAAGATGCGAACCGAGGAATCCCGCACCGCCGGCAACAAGCACTGCCTTTGCCCTTCGCGCGTTTCGTGTTTGTCGCATCGCCGTTTTCTCCTGTCTGCTGGTCATGCTGCGCTTCCGATGTCGAAATCGAGGGCCGCCGCCCTTGGCTGTGTCAACGCCGCCACGAATTCGCGGGCCCTGGCCGCACCGGTGTGGGATGCGAGGACGCGTTCGCGGGCCCGGCGGGCCATGGCGAGGCGTGTGCGCTCGGACTCGCCGAACAGGATCTCGACGACATCGTCCGTTTCCCCGGCGGTGTGGATCGCCGATGCAGGAAAGAAGCTGTCGAGCCCTGGCCAGCGATCGCTGATGATGGGCGTGCCGCAAGCAGCCGCTTCGAACAGGCGCACACTGGGCGACCATCCCGCGGCGATCATGGAACTGCGTGTGACGTTCAGCGTGTAGCGCTGACGGTTGTAGAACGCGGCATGATCGGCGGGCGGCAGATGTTCGATACGTTCGACATTGTCCGGCCAGATGATGTCGGATGGGTATTGCGAACCGGCCACGACGAAACGCCGGTCCCGCATATGCCGTGCGGGCTCGAGCAGCAGCGCGTTCAGCGTTGCCTGCCGGTCGGCACTGTAGGTGCCGAGATAGCCGAGATCCCAGCGGATCGGATCGCCGGTCCGGTGGTGCCGTTCCGGGTCGACCGAGCAGTAGAGCGGTTCGGCGCGGCGCGCGCCGAAGTCCTCCACCAGACGGCCAAGCATCGGCCCGCCGGTGAACGAGAAGTAGACGTCGAAGTAAGGAATCTGCCGCCAGCTCAGATAATCGCAATCGTCGGCTGAAAGCTGCGCCACGGTCACCGGCGTGTCGATGTCGTAAAAGCAGAAGCGCCCTTTGCAAAGTGAAGCGACGATGTCGATGACCACGCGCCCTTCCGGCACGAACGAGCCGATGACGACGATGTCGGCCTGCTCCAGGCACCGGGCGTAGTCGCGTTGTAACTCCGCGGTGGTTTCGTAGTAGCGCAAGGCGCAGAAATCCGGATCGCGCAGATCGCGGTGGTTTGCGTACCACGGCACCTCGCGCTCCAGAAAGGTCACGCGGTGGCCGAGTTCGTGCAGACCTTTCAGCAGGCCTCGAAACGTCGTGGCGTGGCCGTTTCCCCAGGACGAGGACAGCGACAGGCCAAGAAAGACTATGTCCAATTGCTTGGTCATTCCGCTGCCTCCACGGTCCCCTGCTCGAAGTGACGTTTGAAGACTGCATCGGCCACGTCCGCCCGCAACGCGTAGGTGTGATCGGCCAGCACGCGGCAAAGTGCGGCCTGGCCGATTGCCTTTGCCCGACTGGAGGTCAGCGAGCACATGATCTCGGCGACATCGCCGCCGTCGCGCGCCACCAGGATCTCCTCGCCTGGCTTCAGGAACAGTTCCACGCCCAGCCACGCATCGGTGATGAGGCAGGCGCCGGCGCCGGCCGCCTCGAAGACACGCGTGGCCGGTGAAAAACCGTTTACGGCCATGCTGTCGCGGCTGATGTTCAGAACCGCCTTGGGTGTGACGTTGAAGGCATTGTGATCGCGGGTGCCGACGTGACCGAGCCAGCCGACATTGGCGGGAAGCGGCTTGTCCCCCCAGCCCGATCCACCGAGCAGAAAACGCTGTTTCGGCAGCTGGCATGCGGGATCGAGGAAAAACGCTTCGACCCGTGCCTCACGATCCGGCAGCCTGTTGCCAAGGAACGCCAGATCGCAAGCGAAACGCGCATTGCTGGTGACCGGATAATGTGTTTGGGGATCGAGCGCATTGTAGATCGGCACGCATTCGTTCGCCCCCATGGCACGGTAGGCCCATACGACGGGGTCGCCGCCGCCATAGGTCAGCACAAGGTCGATTTCTTGCAGGGCGCTATGGAGCGGATGGTCCGGTTCGTCGCGCAACTGGGCAAGGGTTGCCGGAGCGTCCACGTCCCAGAATACCACCAGCGCGTCGCTGCGGGCGTGGTCGAGAACGACACGCAGCAGCGCCTCGTCCTCGAAACCGACGCCACTCGCCTTGACGACGATGTCGGCGCTGGCGGCACGTGCCGCGACCTGCATCAGCGCGTGCTGGGTCGCTTCATAAACGACGACAGTGCACCAGTCAGGCGCCTCGATGTCGCGATTCTTCTGCCGGTCGTAGACGTCGGGTTCATAGAAGGTGATTTCGTAGCCCAATTGGGAAAGCGCCTTCAGCAACCCGCGATAGTAAGTCGCGGCACCGTTCCAGTAGGACGACAAAAGACTCGATCCGTAGAATGCCATCTTCATGCGGCGGCTTCCTTTGCGGTGGTGTTGTTGATGGTATGTTCGGTCGTGCATGCCGTGAGCACGCGGAACAGCTCGTCAACGCGGTGCTGGCAGGTATGCCGGGAGCGAATGGTCTCGAGGCCCGAAGTCACCAGGGAAGCCGCGAAATCCGCATCGGCCAATACCGCCCGCAAGTGTTGCCGCATCTGAGAGCCGTTCTCCGCAAACAGGAAGTCGACGCCGGGCCTGAACAGCTGCTCGACATCGGACCAGGGTGCTGAAATCAGCGGAATGCCGCAGGCGAGCGCCTCGAACATCCGGATCGTCGGAATTCCAGGCAATCCCTCACGATAGGGGCGCCGTGGGATGTGAACGGTGACACGATGCGCGGCGAACGCCTTCGGCACATCGGCATTGGCGATCCATCCATCATAGCGCAGTCCGGCGGCGGCCAGGTCCGCAAGTGCGGGCTTGGGGTAGCGTACGCCGTGAACAGTGGCCTCGAGACCGAGATCGTGTACTGGCTCGATCAGAAATTCCTTGAGTTCGGCAGTCCGCTCATCGTCGCCCCAGTTTCCAATCCAGACCAGATCGGACATGGGATGGATCTCTGGGTGCGGCTTGAACAGGCGATCGTCCGCGGCTTCATGCCAGGTGAAGACGCGCTTGCCCCAGCCGGCGCGCAGATAGCTCTCGCGCAAGGTCTCGCCAAAGGCGAGGACGCCGTCATAGTGCTCCAACCGTAGCGCCGAGATTGCCTCGGTCGCCGATATGGCCCGGTGATGGGTGTCATGAAACAGAAGGATGAAGTTGCCGCCAGCGGCCCGGGCACGGCCGATGCGTGCGACAAGCTCCGGATCCGTCCACTCATGAACGATCACAACGTCGGCCTCGGCGATCCAGGCCTCGTGATCGAACCCGGCATTGTAGGTCACCGGCATCAACTCTGGGAAATCCTTGCGGAAGCGTTCGATGGCGAAGGATCCCTTCTCGGCCAACAGGTTCGAACGGCTCCAGCCGTCGGACGGCTCCAGCGCGACTGCCTGGTGCTGGCGCGCGATCAGATCCCGCATGATACCGCGCAGGAAATGGGCATTGCCGTGGTTCCAGTCGGATACGACCGAGTGGGTGTAGAACAAAAAGCGCATGGTCAACGCCCCGCCATAGCCAGGGCCGCCTTGTCGTAGACGCCTCGCATGGCTGCCGCTTGCCTGGCCAGTGTAAACCGGCGGCTCCGTCGCATCGCTGCCTGGCCGAGCTCTCGCCTGAGTTCGGCATCGCTGGAAAGACGATTGAGGCCGGCAGCGAGGTCGTGCGGATTGCGCGCGTCAAAGAACATCGCGGCCCCGTCCCATAGTTCGCGATAGGTTGCGATGTCGGAAAGCACCAGGGGCGTCGCCGACATGGCAGCTTCCAGCGCGGCCAGACCGAATGGCTCATAGATCGACGGCGACACGAAAATGCCGGCGCGCGCCATCAAGGACCGCACCTCGTGAGACGGCAGTGCTCCCAGAGGAACAGCATAGCTGAAGCTGGTACGCCCGCCGTTCGGACCGTGCATCGAACCGGCGGCAAAGACGGGCCATTGCGTCAGCGACGCGGCCTGGTCGATCACCGCCGCATTCTTCCCCTCGTCCCACCAGCGGGCAGCGGCGAAGACGAGCGGTTGGCGCTTTTCGGCCTTCGGCACCGGACTGGCACTATTTCCGACGACACTCAGACGCGCGATCGGGCCGTAGCAGGTCTCAAGCATGTCGGCGTGGCTGCGGCTCGGCACGATGACTGCGTCGGCCCGATTGAAGCCACGCCTGTTGCGCTCCTTCTGCCAGGCCCATGCGCCATCCACTGCCTGTTTCCTGACGGCGTGGAACCATGTCGTCACGCAGGAATGGGAGACCGCCACGGCTGGGCACGGCGCATCGAATCCCGCCGCCTGCGTCGGCGCGTTGAAATGGACTAGGTCGATGGCGTGGTCGCGCATGGGCGCAAGCAATTCTAGCGGTAGCGCATCCAGGTCGCCGCCGTTGTGGGTCATCCAATCCGGCGGCGTGTTCAACCAGATCAGCGTGGTGAAAGTCTCTGCCTCCGCAGCCTGCTGCCTCGTCGGCTGGGGACCGAGCCCGGCAAGCACCACACTGTCGCCGCCATTCACAAGTTCCCGTGCCAGATCAAGCGCATAGCGCCATACGCCGCCCACGGCATCGACGGTCATCAGGATGCGCCGCGAGCGCGGCGTCAGTGTTCGCAACATGTCGCCTCCAGTTCCGCCAGCGGCCGGGGCCGCTTCTCCTGGATGTCACTGAATTTCTGGAAGGATGCGAGATAGTGATCATGGGCGCGCTCCCAGGCAAGGTCGTCGGGTTCGCCCCAAAGCTCGCGATAGCTGGGCGAACTCGGATACGGATAAAGCGGAACAGGTTCATTGGCCCATACGCCGTGGTCGATCAGGTGGGTTCGCCAGTGCTCGACCAGGGCGGGATCATCCTCGACCACGCCGATCAGATTGGCTTGAACGAATGGAACGTGACGTCTAGCATCGACGAGCAGCGCGGCAAGTTCCTCGGTGCCCAGCCGGCAGCGCTTGGCCAGCATCGCCCGGCCTTCAACCGTCAGGCTTTCGAGCCCTGCTTCAATGGAGACGCAGCCTGCGGCGCCCAGCAATTCCAGCAGCTCGGGCTTCCACAGATCGATGCGGGTCTGCACGCCGAATTTCACATTGCGATCGACCAAGGCTTCCAGCAACGCTTTTTGCGGCAGGAAGATTTCGTCGATGAAGTAGATGTAGCCGACACCTTGGGCAATCAGCCGATCGATCTCCGCGACCACCGCTTCGTGGTTTCGACGGCGATAGGCATCACGGAAATCGATCTTGGCGCAGAAGCTGCAATTGTAGGGACAGCCGCGCGATGCCTCGACTTCCGCGCCGAACCCGACCTGATTGTCATCGAACCTGTGATGGTGGTGCGAATGGGCTGCGATCCAGTCCGCAGGCCATTCGAGGGGTGGATGATCGACAAACGAGCTGGCGTGGACGCCGCCGTTCGAAACCACCCTGGCATCCCGCAGATAAGCGGTTGAGGGCACTGCGCTCCAATCGTCGCGCCGGGCAAGTTGCTCGACGACTTCTTCGCATTCGCCGCGCACGACGATGTCGACGCCGAGCTTGCGCAAGGTTGGCGCCGGCGTGGCCGAGCCGTGCGGCCCGACGGCGACCGTGCGTCCACCGCGCCCGGCGAGAAGGTTGAGGAAATCGGCCGGCACGCGCAATTCCGGCGGTGCGCAGCGCCAGAACAGATAGGTCGGCGCGGTACTGACGACAGTCATTGCCGGGGCGAAATCGGCCACCCGCTCGCAAAGACCGGAATTGTCGAGCTTCTGCAACTGACCATCCAGCATCAGCACCTCATGTCCGGCGGCTTCGAGCAGGGCCTTCGAATAGCCGAGTTCCAGCGGCAGATGTGGTTGGCGGCAGCCGAAATAGATGCTGTCGTCGTAGGTCCAGAATGGGTTTACCAGAGCGATTTTCATGCGACGTACCTCACGGCTTCGGGGTGAGGCTCGAGCCGGTGGCGCTGCAGCCAGTCGGCTAGGTCGCGGACGCCTTCGCGCCATGAAACCTGGGCCATCCAGCCAAGCGCGGTTTTGATCTTGCGGGTGTCGGCGACGAAGAAGGGCTGGTCGCCGGTGCGTTCGCCATCATGGCGGATTGAAAGCTCATGGCCGGTCAGGCCACGGATCTCGCTCAACAGCGTGCGCAGGCTGAGCGCATTTTCCGGGCCGCCGCCAAGATTGAATGCCTGGCCTTTGGTCGTCTCGATGTGGTCGAGTACGGCCCTGTAGGCGGCGACGGCATCGGAAACATGCAGGATATCGCGCACTTGCCTGCCGTCACCGTAAATGGTGATGGGGCGTCCCGTCAGCGCGCTGAGCAGGAAGTGCGCGACCCAGCCCTGGTCCTCGGTTCCGAACTGGCGCGGTCCATAGATGCAGCTCATCCGCAGCACCGCCGTCGGCATGCCGTAGGATTTGGCGTAGTCGAGCACATACTGGTCCGCCGCGCCCTTGGAGCAACCGTAGGGCGTGCAGAAGTCCAGGCCCCGAGCCTCATCGATGCCGTTCGCCTGGATGACGCTGTCGCAAGGCACATAGCGGTCGCCGTCCTCGCGGACCGCGACGTCGGGCAGGCTGCCATAGACCTTGTTGGTGCTGGCGAAGACAACAGGAATACGCTCACCGCTCAGTCGCGCCGCCTCCAGTACGTTGAATGTTCCGCGAAGGTTGATGTCGAAATCCTCGCCCGGCTGGACCAGGCTTGTGGTGACGGCGGTTTGCGCGGCCAGATGGAAAATTGCCTTTGAACCCGTCAGAGCCGGCGCCAAGGCGTTGGCGTCCCGCACGTCGATGGTCTCCACCGTGAGGCGACTGGCGTGTTTTTGTGCCAGCCATTCAAGGTTCTGCTGGACGCCCGGACGGCTGAGATTGTCGATCACCAGCACCGGTTCGCCATCCGACAACAGGCTGTCGGCGAGGTTCGATCCTATGAAGCCGCTGCCGCCGACGATGGCGACCGGCGCGTCGCGTCGATTGCGTGTGTTCATGACACCAGCCCGCGTTCTTCGAGCTCGCGTTTCATGTCGGCGCCGCGGTCGACGGCGGACGTGTTACGCACCCAGGAAACGAAATCGCCGAGCGAATTCTCCAGTTGCCGCACCGGCTCGAAACCGAGCAGCTCACGGGCCTTGGAAATATCGGCGAAGCAGTTGCGGATATCGCCGGAGCGCGCTTTGCCGAGCAGTTCGGGCGAGCGGTTCGGTGTCCCCATGGCCTCGGCCAGCAATCGTGCGACTTCGCTGATCGCGTAGGCTCGGCCGCTGCCGATGTTGATGACATGACCCTTTGCCTGGCGTTGCTGCAGTGCAAGGCGAAAGGCGCGGGCGACGTCATGCACATGGACGAAATCGCGCTTCTGTTCGCCATCCTCGAAGATCATTGGCCGTTGGCCGTTGGCGAGACGCGAAGCGAAGTTGGCCAGCACGCCGGTATAGGGGTTCGACAATGCCTGGCCGGCGCCGAAGACATTGAACAGGCGCAACGCGACAGCATCGATGCCATAGGCTTCGCCGAAGATCAGCACAGCGCGTTCTTGTGCGTATTTTGTCAGCGCATAGATTGAGG
>NZ_RZQA01000236.1:0-7674 GCF_004022915.1 Mesorhizobium sp. M7A.F.Ca.US.006.04.2.1 | reverse complement strand
ACAGCGCGGTGGCCAGGAGCACGCCGGTCGCGAACAAGAGCTTGTTGAGATAGATGACCTTGTCCAGACCCGAAGCCGTATGCAACTCGTCGGCGAAGGACTGCAGAAGTCCATAAGCATGCAGCGTCACCAGGCCGGCGGCCAGGATCACGAATATAAAGACGAAAAATGCTGATTCCGCCTTGTGAAAACGCATCTGCTCCCCGTTGGAAAAGTGCCCATCGACCTTATGGCATGGGCGGGCTTACGGAGGGTTAATTTGGACAACCACAACGGGAACCTTTCCTTGCAGGTAAACTTTTCAGGTTGCATCGGAAGCAAGCGCTGAGATCGTGGTTTCCAGATCATCACCGGGGTGCAACCTCAGCCATTCCGGCCCCAATTGATGCCTGAACCAGGTGGTTTGCCGCTTGGAATATTGCCTGGTCGCGATCTTGGCGCGTTCGATTGCCTCGGGAAAGCCAATCCCTCCGGCCATCGCCGCCTGCAGTTCGCGAACGCCGATCGCTTTCATCGCCGGCAATTCGGGATCGAGGCCAAGTGCCGCAAGCCGCTTGACCTCGTCCAGCGCGCCCTTGTCCAGCATTTGGTCGAAGCGTTTGTCGATGCGTCCGACCAACGCCGCCCGATCCGGCTCGATCACCAGGAAATGCGCGCTTTGCCTGTCGATGAGCGGCTGGCCGCGCTCTGCCTGCCATTCCAGGATCGAACGGCCAGACGCATCGAGAACCTCCAATGCCCGCACGATGCGCTGGCTGTCGGTTGGCTTGAGCATCATGGCGGCCGCCGAATCCTCGCGCAGCAGCAGGCTGTGCAGCTTGACGGCGCCCTGCTCCTTCAATTCGTAGCGCCAACGGTCGCGGACCCGTTGCGGAATGTCGGGCATTTCCGAAATGCCCTCGGCCAATGCGCGAAAATAGAGCCCGGTGCCGCCGACAAAAATCGCTGTCCGTTCGGAGAATGTGCCGTCGTCGATCAGTTTCATCACGTCGCGCAGCCAGGCGCCGGTGGAATAGGGTGTCGCCGGATGGACATGGCCGTAGAGGAAATGCGGTGCGCGGGCGAGGTCGGCCGCCTCCGGCCGGGCGGTCAGCACGTCGAGCACCGAATAGCCCTGCATGGAATCCGTATTGACGATCACGCCACCCCTGCGCTCGGCCAGATCGAGCGCAAGCGCCGACTTGCCGCTGGCGGTCGGCCCGGCTATCAGGATCGCGTTCTTCACGCGGCCCTTGCCCGCCTGCCCGCCGGAATGTTCCATGCCGCTCATCGCCACGCTTGTTTCCCGTCCCACTGAGCGCGCTTTGTCGCTGTCGCTTGCGAATATGGCCTCACGGTCGGTCGGCGCAAGCGCTGTTGTCTGGCTGGCTGAAGGTATCGCCTGCGATCTCGTCCTGCCTGAGGCAGCCGACGCCGCCGCTGCGAGTGCCGTCTTGCGCACGGCACTCGCCAGCGAGTCGGTCGACGTGATCGTCCAAGAAGCAGAAACCCGCCGCAAGAAAATCCTGATCGCCGACATGGATTCGACCATGATCGACCAGGAATGCATCGACGAGCTGGCCGACGAGATCGGCGTAAAGGATCATGTTGCCACGATTACCGCGCGATCCATGAATGGCGAGATCGCCTTCGAACCGGCTTTGCGCGAGCGGGTGGCGTTGCTGAAGGGCCTCGACGCCACCGTGGTCGATCGCATCGTCGCCAATCGCCTGACGCTGGCCTCGGGCGGCCGTGTTCTGGTCCGGACCATGCGCGCCAACGGTGCCTGGACGGCACTCGTGTCTGGCGGGTTCGAGGTGTTCACGACGCGCATCGCCGCAATGCTCGGCTTCCAGGAGAACCGCGCCAATCGCCTGCTCGAACAGGACGGGCGCTTCACCGGCCTGGTCGGCGAACCTATCCTCGGCCGCGCCGCCAAGGCCGACGCGTTGATCGAAATTTCAGCGCGTCTCGGCCTGACGCCCGCCGACGCCATTGCCGTCGGTGACGGCGCCAATGATCTCGACATGATCCGCCTTGCCGGTACCGGTGTCGCGCTTCACGCCAAGCCGACGGTGGCGGCACAGGCCAAGGTCCGCATCGATCATGGCGACCTGACCGCGCTGCTCTATATGCAGGGCTACAGGCAGGAGGACTTTGTGCAATGAAACCAATGCGTACCGAGCGCCTGATCCTGCGCAACTGGGAGGATCGCGACCGCGACCTGTTCCACCGCATCAACTCCGACGACCGGGTGATGGAGTTCTTTCCATTCCGCCGTGACCGTGCCCAGGCGGATGCCAAGATGGACGAGCTCCGGGCCTGGACCACGAACGACGGATACGGTTTTGCTGCCGCCGAGATCACCGCCACCGGTGAATGCATCGGCTTCATCGGTCTCCTCGACACCGATCAGGTGCCATCCCTGCCAGCCGGCACCATCGAGATCGGCTGGCGGCTGGCACCTGAGTTCTGGGGCAAAGGCTATGTCACCGAGGCAGCCGAAGCGTGGCTGGCCTACGGCTTCGAGACGCTTGGCCTCGATGAAATCGTGTCATTCGCCGTCGCGGCCAACCGCCGCTCCACCGCCGTCATGCAACGCCTCGGCATGAGCGCGGATCCGTCCGGCGATTTCGACCACCCCAGCATTCCCGACAGCCATCCGCATCTCAAACGGCATGTCCTCTACAGACTGTCGCGCCAGGACTGGCAGGCAAGAAAAAGGGCAGCTCGCTAGCCGCCCTTTTTTCAGTGTTGTCGTGTTGTCGATCTTCCGGACCTCAGTCCATCCTGATCGTCACGAACCTGAGCTCGCCGGTCTTCGAGGCCAGCATCAGCAACGCATTCTTGCGCCCCTGTTCCTTCAAGGCGCCGATGCGGTCCATGACGTCCTTGGGGGTAGCAACCGATTCCTGTGCGATCTCGGTGATCACCTCGCCGGGCTGGATGCCGCGTTCGGCGGCGGCCGAGTCCTTGGTGACGTCGGTGATGACGACGCCCGAAACATCGGCCGCAATGCTGAACTTCTTGCGTGTCTCGTCGTTCAGTTCGCCGACCGTCATGCCGAGCACCGAGGCAGTGGAAACGGCCGGAGCCTTGTCGCCCTTGTCCTGGTCGGTGTTGCCCTCCTCGGCGTTGGCGGCCTTCTCGCCATCCTCGAGCCGGCCGAGGGTCACTTTCACCGTCTGTTCAACGCCCTTGCGCACGATCAGCACGTCGACCGCCTTGCCGACAGGGCTTTCGGCGACGACACGTGGCAGGTCGCGCATCTCATGGATATCCTTGCCGTCGAACTTGATGATGACGTCGCCGGCCTGGATCGTGCCATTGTCGACCGGGCCGCCCTTGATCACGCCGGCAACCAGCGCACCCTTTGCGGTCGCCATGCCGAGGCTTTCGGCGATGTCGTCGGTCACCGGCTGGATGCGCACGCCGAGCCAGCCGCGCCGCGTCTCGCCGAACTGGCGCAACTGGTCGACGACACCGGACGCGAGCTGCGACGGGATGGAGAAGCCGATGCCGATCGAGCCGCCGGATGGCGAGATGATCGCCGTGTTGATGCCGATGACTTCGCCCGCGCTGTTGAACAGCGGTCCGCCGGAATTGCCGCGGTTGATCGCGGCATCGGTCTGGATGAAGTCGTCATAGGGGCCGGAATTGATGTCGCGGTTGCGGGCCGAGACGATGCCGACCGTCACCGTGCCGCCGAGGCCGAACGGATTGCCGATCGCCATCACCCAGTCGCCGACGCGCATCTTGGTGGAATCGCCGAACTTCACCGCCGTCAGCTTGTGGCCTTTCGGATCGACCTTGAGCACGGCGACATCGGTCTTGGTGTCGGTGCCGACCAGCGTCGCCTTCAAGGTGACGCCATCGGAGAAATTGACCTCGATGTCGTCGGCATCGGCAATGACATGGTTGTTGGTGACGACGATGCCTTGCTCGGCATCGATGACGAAGCCGGAGCCCAGCGACTGCACCTTCTGCGAGCCGTTGTCCTTGTCACCGCCGCGGTTCTTGAAGAAATCGTCGAAGAAATCCTGGAAGGGCGAACCTTCGGGCAATTGCGGCATCGGCACCGCGCCCGGGCCTTCGGTACCCTTGACCGTCTGCGAGGTCGATATGTTGACCACCGCGCCGAGCAGGCCTTGCGCCAGATCGGCGACCGAAGCGGGCCCGTCGGCGGCAAATGTCGGCGCCGTGAAGGACGGGACAGCGACGGCGCTGACAAGAAGTGCCGCCGCGCCGGTGATGAATGTCCGCCGCGCCGCGCGCAAAATTGTTTTGGATGTCATCGAGAAGCCTCCCGGTATTCTTGAAAAGAAAAGCGCTTCGACGAAAACGCCGCGTCACGCCATGTTGGCAAAAAATACGGCACGTTTGCGGCTATGACTATCGGCAGAGGATAAATCATCGCCGCCCTCATGCGCCTCGTACCAGCCAGACGATGCCGACGCCGATCGCGATCGCCGCCAGCCCGGCAATCCGCAGCGCGTTCTCGGGCAGCGACAGCACTTCGGTGGCAAGCTTCCTGGCCAGGCCGGGAAAGCCGCCATAGACCAGACCCTCTATGACGAGGACGAGGCCCATGGCGGCAAGAAAATCCTGCACCGGCCGCTACTGGCCGGTGCTGGGCTGTGCCGCCGGCGCGGCGGGTGCCGTCGCCGGAGCGTTTGGCGCAGGCGAAGCCGGCTTTGCCGGTCCCTCGCTGCCGTCGGGATTGCGGAAGAAGCGGAAGAACTCCGAGTTCGGCGACAGCACCATCGTCGTTCCGGTGTTGTCCAGCGCCGTGCCATAGGCATTCATCGACCGGTAGAAGTCGAAGAAAGCCGGATCGCGCTGATAGGCTCCCGCGAAGGTGGCGCTGCGCTGGGCCTCGCCCTCGCCGCGCAGGATTTCCGACTCTTTTTGGGCTTCGGCGACGATCTCGACCACTTCGCGATCGGCGCGGGCGGTGATGCGCTGTGCCGCCTCATTGCCGCGCGCCCTCAGCCGGGCAGCTTCCGCCAGGCGTTCCGCCTTCATGCGGTCGAAGGTCTGCTGCGAGACTTCGGCCGTGAGATCGGTGCGGCGAATGCGGACATCCTCGATCTGCAGGCCGAGCGATGTGGCATCGGGCCTGAGCTGGTCGCGGACTTCGCGCATCATCACGCCGCGCTCTTCGGAGAGTGCTGCCTCGAAATCACGCAGACCATAGACACGGCGCAAGGCAGCGTCGAGACGCGTCCTGAGCCGGGCCTCGGCCAGTTCGATCTGACCGGACACCGCGGCGCGGAAGACCCGCGGATCCGAGATGCGATAGGCGATGAAGGCATCGACCTCATAGAACTTGCCGCCCGAGACCTGGACGCGAATGTTGTCGAGATCGAAGCGCAGCACCCGGTTCTCGATCAGCTGCACGGTGTCGGCGTCGAAGAACGAGAACGGCGCCTTGAAGTAGATGCCGGGTTCGCTCTTGACGTCGACAATCTCACCGAACCTGAGCACCAGCGCCTGCTGGCGCGCATTGACCACGAAGACCGACGAATAGAGCAGGAACAGGATAACCGCTGCTGCGACGACGATGATGGGAAGACGGTTGGCCATCACTGGTTACCTCCCGTAACGGGGGCGGCCGGTGCCGGCGCTTTCGGCTGCAATGCCGGCAGCGGCAGATAGGGAACGACCCCTTGCCCGTTGCCCTGCTCGACGATGACCTTGCTCGAATCCTTCAGAACCTTCTCCATGGTTTCCAGGTAGAGGCGCTTGCGCGTTACATCGGGCGCCTTGGCATATTCGTCATAGACCGAGATGAAGCGCTGCGCCTCACCCTCAGCTTCCTGCACGACCCGGTTCTTGTAGGCGGCCGCGTCTTCGCGGATCTGTGCGGCCTCGCCGCGCGCCTGCCCGAGCTTCTGATTGGAGTACTGGTTGGCCTGCTCGACGAACTTGTCCTCGTCCTGCTCGGCGCGCTGCACCTCGTCGAACGCATCGGCCACTTCGCGTGGCGGTGCCGCATCCTCGATCGAGACGGCGTTGACGTTGAGACCGGCCTTGTAGCCGTCCAGCGTCGTCTGGATGATCTCACGCACCGAGGCGGCAATGCCCTGGCGGTCGTCGCGGAAGATGTCCTGCGCCGGCCGGCGGCCGACGGCTTCACGCATGGCGCTTTCGGCAACCTGCCGCAGCATGCCGTCGGGATCGGACACATCGAACAGATACGCGCGCGGGTCGGAGACCTGATAGGCCACGGAGAACTGGACGTTGACGATGTTCTGGTCGCCGGTAAGCATCAGCCCGGACGTATTGCCACTTGTCGCGCCGCCGCCGCCGATATCGACGAGCTGCTCGGAAATCTTGGCCGTCTCGACGGTTTCGAGCGGCCACCAATGGAAATGCAGGCCAGGCTGCGACAGTTCGGTCTTCGGCTTGCCGAAGCGCAGTTCGACCGCGACCTCATCGGGCTGCACGGTGTAAACCGCCTTGAACGCCCACAGCACCACAAGTGCAGCCGCGATCAGCGCGAAGATAGCCGGGCTCGCGCCGCCGCCGCCCGGAAGAGCGCGCCGCAGCCGGTCCTGGCCGCGGCGGATGATGTCTTCGAGATCGGGAGGCGAGCCCTGCGGCCCGCTCGGTCCTTTTGGACCCTGCCCCCAGGGTCCCTGATTGTTGCCGCCGCCACCCCATGGGCCGCCGCCACCGCCGCTTTTGTCGTTCCAGGGCATGAATGTCCTTTCGCTTGGAATTCCCTCAAGCGCCGGCATTACGGCGCAAAATCCAGTATTGTTCTTCTATAGGCACGCCACGGGGCGCTTTCAACGCGATGCGCTTCCGACTTCGTCCGATTTGGTCCAGTCGCGACCCTTTGTCTTCCTTCAATGGCTCTTTTTTCGTTCAATGTCTCTCGCGACGCCGCTCGTAAACCGAATAGCGCGTCGGGTGGCTGTCCTTTTCCCCGGCAGGGACGTCCTGCGAGCTGACAATGCGCCAGGAATCGGGATCGATCGGCGGGAAATGCGCATCGCCGTCGACCGCTGCCAGCACATGGGTGACGTGCAGCCGGTCGGCCAGCAGCATGGCCTGGGCATAGATTTCGCCGCCGCCGATGACGCACACCTCGTCGACATCGGCCATGCCGCGCCCGCGCACCGTCGCCAGCTGGATCGCGGCTTCGAGCGAATGTGCCACCTCGACGCCCTCGGCGCGCCAGGTCTCGTCGCGGGTCACGACGATGTTCAACCTGCCCGGCAGCGGCCGACCGATGCCCTCATAGGTCTTGCGGCCCATGATGATAGGCTTGCCCATCGTATCGGCCTTGAAGCGCTTGAGATCGGTGGAGAGCCGCCACGGGAGCCCGCCGTCCCGCCCGATCACGCCGTTCTCGGCAATGGCAACGTAGATTGCGACATGCATCAATTTTCGTCCGTCGGCTCGAGGATCAGGATGTCGATGTCGCGCTCGGGGTAGAAATCATCCGCCGTCATCTCGAATGTCGTCGGTCCGGTCTTTTTGACATTGTCGCCGCAGAACGAGACCAGGGCTTTCGGATTGCCCTTGTCGATCGTCAGCTTGAACTTGCCGATCGTGCCCGTAGCCCAGTTGCCGCCGGTGGTCAGGATATAGGCGATGCGGCTCTCGAAATATTTGGGGTAGCCGTCAGGGTCGTCCTTGGCCGCCTTGCGCACCGCATTTTCGAATGTGCCGTCCATGCAATAC
>NZ_RZQA01000235.1:0-7676 GCF_004022915.1 Mesorhizobium sp. M7A.F.Ca.US.006.04.2.1 | reverse complement strand
GTGTCGTCCTGCCCGCCTGGTCCTGGCTGAAGGGAACCCGCTTCGGCACAGCACTCTACGCGGTTGGCAGCGATCCGGAGTCGGCCGCTTCCGTCGGCATCAATGTCGTTCTGGTGCGCTTTGCCGTCTATGTTATCGCCGGCGGCTGCTATGGCCTTGCCGGCGTGTTCATCAGCGCCCAGACCGGCCGCGGCGATCCGCTGGTCGGCAATCCGCTGCTCTTGTCGATGTTCGCGGCGGTCGTCGTCGGCGGCACGCGCCTCGGTGGCGGGCAGGGCGGCCCGGTGGGCTCTGTCTTCGGCGCCTTTATCCTGATGATCGTGGTGAACATCCTGCTGGTGCTCAACGTATCGGCCTATTATGCGACCATTGCCGAAGGCACCATTCTGGTGCTGGCGGCACTTGCCGGCTCGATCTCGCATGCATCGGTGCTTGCCGTGCAATTGCGCGCCGCGCGTGCCCGGTTTGCCGCCTGGCGCGCCGGCATATTGCCCTCCCAGCTCGAGCGCGTGGACCGGCGTCTCAAGATCGCCGAGCCAGCCCATGCCCAGCGCAGTCCGGCATCGCCGCGCCCTGCCTTCCATCTGCGCAATGCGGAAACGCTGCGCTATGCGCTGCCGGCCTATGTCTGCCTGCTGCTCATCGTGCTCGTCACCCAGATCTGGCTCGGCCGCGCCATCCTCAATCCGGGATACTGGAATTCGCTGCTGGTGCTATCCTCCTTCCTAGCCGTCCTGGCGCTCGGGCAGGGGACCGTCATCCTGACCGGAGGCCTCGATCTCTCCGTGCCGTGGACGATCGGCATCTCCGGCATCATCCTGGCGGGCATGGTCAAAGGCTCAGACGCCGCCCTTGTCTACGCCTTGCCGGTCGTCCTGGTGATGGCCTGCGCCATCGGCTTCGCCAATGGTTTCGGCATCGTCTATCTCGGCATCTCGCCGATCGTCATGACGCTCGCCACCAACGGCATTCTGCAAGGCTGTGCGCTGCTCTATTCGCAGGGAACGCCGGCCGGGTTTTCCTCGCCGATGCTGCGCTGGGTCATGACGGCCAAGCTCGCCGGCCTGCTGACTCCAATCGTGCTGCTGATGGTCGTCTTTGTCGTCGCAGCGGTACTCCTGCTTGGCCGCACCCCGTTCGGAAGGCGCGTCTACGGCATCGGCAACGGGCTGCGCGCGGCGCGCTTGTCGGGCATCGGCGTCGAGCGCACGCTCATCCTGGTCTACATGCTTTCGGCCGTCTGCGCGGCTGTTGTCGGCGTCATGCTGACCGGCTTTTCGGGTCAGGCGAGCCTCGGCATGGGCGACGACTATCTCTTGCCGTCGATCGCCGTGGTGGTGGTCGGCGGCGCGCTGATCACCGGCGGGCGCGGCCACTATCTCGGCATGCTCGGCGGCGTGTTGTTGCTGACGGCACTGCAGATGCTGCTCGCCGGCACCACGCTTCCCTATGCCACGAGGGCAATTCTTTACGGACTGGTCGTTCTGGGCGCCGTCATGGCGCTGCGCGAACGGCGGCTGCAATGAGAAGGACATGACCATGAGCACAAGGGCGCCGGCATCGGCGGACGAATTTTTGACCGGGCTGAAAGGCCAGCGCGTGCTGGTGACGGCGGGCGCAGGCGGCATCGGGTTTGCCATAGCCGACACGCTGTCACGCCTCGGCGCCCGCATCGTCGTCTGCGACGTTTCCGATGAGGCGCTGGCCGCTGCTCCCAGCAAGATCGACCTGGTCGCGGCGGTCAAGGCCGACGTCTCGCGCGACGAGGACGTCGACCGTCTGTTCGAGGCGGTCGAGAAAAAACTCGGCGGGCTCGATGCGCTGATCAACAATGCCGGCATTGCCGGGCCGACCGGCGGTGTCGACGAGATCGATCCGGCGGACTGGCGGCGCTGCATCGACATCTGCCTGACCGGCCAGTTCCTGTGCGCCCGGCGCGCGGTGCCGCTGATCAAGGCGGCGGGCGGCGGTTCGATCGTCTCGATGTCGTCGGCCGCCGGCCGCCATGGCTACGCCTTCCGCACACCCTATTCGGCGGCCAAGTTCGGTGTCATCGGTTTCACGCAAAGCTTGGCCAAAGAGCTCGGGCCGCACGCCATCAGGGTCAACGCCATCCTGCCCGGCATCATCGAGGGCCCCCGCATCGAAGGGGTTATCTCGGCGCGCGCCAAGCAGGTCGGTGTCAGCCACGAGGAGATGACCGGACGCTATCTCCAGAACATCTCGCTGCGTCGCATGACCAGCCCCTATGATGTCGCGTCGATGGTCGCCTTCCTGCTCTCCGATGCGGGGATCAACATTTCCGGCCAGTCGCTCGGCGTCGACGGCAACGTCGAAACACTTTGAGGAACAAACCATGCCCAATGTCGCGATCGTCGGAAGCGGGTTCATCGGACGGGCCTGGGCGATCAGCTTCGCCCGCGCCGGCCATGACGTGCGGATGTGGGACCAGTCGCCCACTGCCACAGGTGGAGCCCGCGACTACATTGCCGGCGTGCTCGGCGATCTCGCCCAGAACGATCTTCTGCGGGGACAGCAAGCCGGTGAGGTTCTTGACCGTATCTCCGTTGTCGCCGAGCTTGAAGAGGCGTTGGCAGGTGCCGTGCATATCCAGGAGAACACGCCCGAGAATCTCGAGGTGAAGCGCAAGGTGTTCTCCTTGATCGACACGCTTGCCGATCCCCAAACAGTCATCGCCAGTTCCACCTCGGCGCTGTTGCCGTCGAAATTCACCGACCATCTGCAAGGGCGGCAGCGCTGCCTGGTCGTGCATCCGATCAACCCGCCCTATCTCATTCCGGCGGCCGAAATCGTGCCGGCGCCGTGGACCTCGGCCGAGACGGTCGAGAGAACCCGCGCCTTCCTCGTCGACGCCGGCCACGCGCCACTGGTCATGCAGCACGAGCTTGACGGCTTCATCATGAATCGCCTGCAAGGCGCATTGCTTGAGGAAGCTTTCCGGCTTGTCGCCGATGGCTACGCCAGTGTCGAGGATGTCGACGTCGGCATCCGCGACGGGCTGGCGCTGCGCTGGTCGTTCATGGGGCCGTTCGAGACCATCGATCTCAATGCACCCGGCGGCGTGCGCGACTATGTCGAGCGCTATCAGGGCATCTATTCCAACATCTTTCCCCAGACGCAGCGGCGCGTCGACTGGGCCGGCAAGGTCATCGACACGGTCGAGGCTGATCGCCGCAAGCGACTGCCACAGCAAAGCCTAGGCGACCGGCAGGTGTGGCGTGACCGCCGGCTCATGGCGCTCGCCGCCCACAAGAGAAAATCGGATCAGGAGTTTGGAGAATGACGCAAACCAGTCGCAAGCCGGGACCTGCACAGACCAGGGGCAAGGTCATCATCACCTGCGCGGTGACGGGCGCCATCCACACGCCGACCATGTCGCCCTATCTGCCGATCACGCCCGACCAGATCGCTTCGGAGGCGATCGCGGCGGCGGAAGCCGGTGCCGCGATCCTGCATCTGCATGCCCGCGATCCGGAAACCGGCAAGCCCGACCAGACGCCGGAGGCCTTCGCCCGCTTCCTGCCGCGCGTCAAGCAAGGCACCAACGCCGCCATCAACATCACCACCGGTGGCAGCCCCTACATGAAGGTCGAGGAGCGCGTGCGCCCGGCCGCCCAGTTCAAGCCGGAAGTCGCCTCGCTCAACATGGGCTCGATCAATTTCGGGCTCTATCACCTGGCCGACAAATACGAGACCTTCAAGTTCGATTGGGAAAAGCCGCATCTGGAAGCGACGCGCGACCTCGTCTTCCGCAACTCATTCAAGGACATCGAGTACATTCTGGCGACCTGCTACGACAACGGCACGCGCTTCGAGTTCGAGTGCTACGACATCGCCCATCTGTACAACCTTTCCCACTTCGCCGACCGTGGGCTGGTGGAGCCGCCTTTCTTCGTGCAGTCGGTGTTCGGGCTGCTCGGCGGCATCGGCACGCATCCAGAAGACGTTGCCCATATGAAGCGCACTGCCGACCGGCTGTTCGGCGACCAGTTCCGGTGGTCGGTACTGGGCGCCGGCGCCAGCCAACTGCGCATCGCGGCGCAATCGGCGGCCCTTGGCGGCAACATCCGCGTCGGGCTGGAGGACAGTCTGTGGGCGGGCAAGGGCAAGCTTGCCAAGTCGAACGCCGAGCAGGTCTTGCTGGCCCGCAAGATCATCGAAGGGCTCGGCATGGAGGTGGCGACGCCCGACGAGGCACGCGAAATCCTGTCATTGAAAGGCGGGGACAAGGTCGCTTTCTGAGGCTGCCCGAGCAATCGCCGCGAGACGCAAAACGGAGGAGGACGGCATGAAGATCGAAGTCGTGGTGGACGTGAAGACCACACTGGGCGAAGGACCGCTGTGGGACGTCGAACAGGAACGACTCTACTGGATCGACAGCTTCGACGGGCGCGTGTTTCGGGCGACCGCCGACGGGCGCGAGATCCGGTCATGGGACGTGCCGATGAAGATCGGCTCAATGGCGCTGCGCAAGGACGGCGGCGGCGCTGTCGTCTCGCTGCAGCGCGGCTTCCATCTGCTCGATTTCGCCACGGGCGAGGTGACGCTGATCCACGATCCCGAGCCGGACAAGCCGATGAACCGGCTCAACGACGGCAAGGTCGACCGGCGCGGCCGTTTCTTCGCCGGCTCCATGGATACGATGGAAGAGGGGCCGTCCGGCGGTCTCTACAGGCTCGATCCGGATTTTTCCGTCACCCGGATCGATTCCGGCATCATCTGCTCCAACGGTCCATGCTGGAGCCCCGACGACCGCACCTTCTATTTCGCCGATACCTGGACCGGCGAGATATGGGCCTACGACTACGATATCGCCACCGGTGCCGCCACCAACAGGCGTACCTTCGTGCGCGTCGACACCAGCCGAGGCGGTGCGGCGGACGGCTCGACCGTCGATGCCGAGGGCTATCTCTGGAATGCGCTGGTCTATGACGGAAGGCTGGTACGCTACGCGCCCGATGGCAGCATCGATCGCATCATCGACATGCCGGTCAAGAAGATCACCAGCGTCATGTTCGGCGGACCGAAGCTCGACACCCTCTACGTCACCTCAATGGCCAAGCCGCCGCTGCCGCGTTTTCCCGGCGACGGCGTTTTGCGCGGCAGCCTGTTCGCCATATCAGGCCTTGGCGTTAGGGGCGTCGCGGAACCGCGCTTCGGCGGCTGACGCCAGGCAAGCGAAGCGCCGGTAAAATACGCAGATCAGGCCTTGGCGCAGGAATTCGGGCAAGTCTGGCAATTGATGCCGAACGTGTGCATATACAGGCATACATATATCCATGCAGAGGGGTTTCCGTTAGGCTGAGCGCCCCGCGTCAAACGGGAGCATCGATTGCCAGGATTTGCGGAAAGCGTGATGCAGGGGCCGCGAACCGTGGCCGAACAGGTCGCCAATGTCCTGCGCGAAGCGATTGCCAGTGGCACCATCAAGGCGGGCACTTCGCTGCGCCAGGACGAATTGGCCGAGCAGTTTGGCTTCAGCCGCATGCCCATTCGTGACGCCCTTCGCCAATTGGAAGCCGAAGGCATTGTTTCCATCCATCCGACAAAAGGCGCGCAGGTCGCCCGGATGGACAGCGCCGAGATCAGTGAAATCTATGCACTGCGCGAATTGCTCGAATGCGAGGCGTTGCGGCTTTCGCTTCCCAATCTCGCCGGTGACAGGCTCGACGAGGCGGAACAGGTTCTCGATCAGATCGACGCGGAGCGCAATGTCGGCCGATGGGGCGCGCTGAACCGTGCCTTTCATCTGGCTCTCTACGATGCCTGCGGCAACAATCGATTGCTGGCCTTAATCGAGGCGCACCACAATGCCGCCGATCGCTACGTCCGCATCCTGCTGTCGAACCTGGACTATCGCAGCCGCTCGCAGACGGAGCACCGCGATCTGCTGGCCGCCTGCCGGTGGCGCGACGGCGACAGGGCCATAGGCATTCTGAGGCAGCATCTTCGCGAGGGAAGCGAGACGCTGGTCAGCGCGATCAGGGAAGATGGCCTGTCGCGAAAATCCTGACGACATGGCTTGAGTTGCCTCTGCGCACGATCACTGCCACATATTGCAACATCGCTACTCGATCCGAGGATCATCATGTCCCCCGACAGCAGCCTGCCGGCGCGCGCCCTTGCTCCACGTCGCCACGAAGAGATCCTGCGGCGGCTGGGCGCCCAGGGATCTGTCAGTGTCGCCGAACTGGCCGGGTTCTTCGATGTCTCGCGCGAAACCATCCGCCGTGACCTGAAGCTGCTGTCGGATAAGGGACGGCTCGGCATTGTCCATGGCGGCGCTGCCCGCTTCGAGCCGAGCGAACCGGCAATGAGCTTGCGCAGCCACGAAAATGCCGGAGGCAAGGCCGCGATCGGCAGGCTGGCCGCCGGTCTTGTAAAGGACGGCATGGTGGTGTTCCTCGATTCCGGCACCACCACATTGGCCGTCGCACAAGCCATGGCCGACCTGCGCGATCTCACCATCTGCACGGCGAGCCTGAAGATCGCGCTTCTGCTGTGCCACGTCTCAGGCATGCGCGTGCATGTGCTGGGTGGCGAAGTCGATCCCGGCGAGGAAGCAGCCTCCGGCATCGACATGCTCGAAGCCATGTCGCGCTTTCGCGTCGACATCGCCTTCCTCGGTGGTGGCGCGCTGTCGCCCGACGGCGAGGTGACCGATTTCACCCGCGCCGGCGCCGAACAGCGCAGCCGCATGATCGCGCTTGCCGCCAAAACCTACTTCGTTCTCGACAGCAGCAAGTTCGCAAAGCTGACGCCGCTCAGGATTCCGAATTTTCAACGCGCCGCCGGCGTGATCGTCGACGCGAAACCGCAGGCTGACATCGCTGAAGCGCTTGCGCGCAAAGGGCCTGAGCTGATGGTTGCCTCTTTGATGTGATATTTTGTGGTATTTTGTGTTGATATTTGGAATTCGGCTGCTATGATCCAACCGGTGTCAAAACGGCAGGATGTCCCATGGCAAACGAATTCCCTACGCAAGCGCGCGTCGTCATCGTCGGCGGCGGTATCATTGGCTGCTCGGTCGCGTATCATCTGACGAAGCTCGGTTGGACCGATGTCGTGCTGCTCGAACAGGGGCAACTCAGCGGTGGCACCACCTGGCACGCCGCAGGGCTTGTCGGCCAGTTGCGCAGTCATTCCAACATGACCAGCCTGATCAAATACTCCACGCAGCTCTATGGCGAGCTGGAGGCCGAGACCGGGCTCGCCACCGGTTGGAAGAATTGTGGCTCGCTGTCGGTGGCGCGGACCGCCGACCGCATGACGGTGCTGAAGCGCACGGCCGCATCGGCTCGCGCCCAAGGCGTCGAGATCGACGTGATTTCGCCGAAGGAGGCGGCCGATCTATGGCCGGTCATGGCGACCGACGATCTGGTCGGAGCCGTCTGGCTGCCGGGCGACGGCAAGGCCAATCCGACCGATCTCACGCAATCGCTGGCCAAGGGTGCGCGCAATCGCGGCGCGAAAATTTTCGAGCGGGTCAAGGTCACCGGCATCAGCGTGAAGAACGGCGTCGCCTGCGGTGTCGAGACGGACCGCGGCAACATTGCCGCCGAGATCGTCGTCAATTGCGCCGGCCAGTGGGCGCGCAAGGTCGGGCTGATGTGCGGCGTCTCGGTGCCGCTGCATTCGGCCGAGCACATGTACAT
>NZ_RZQA01000234.1:0-7695 GCF_004022915.1 Mesorhizobium sp. M7A.F.Ca.US.006.04.2.1 | reverse complement strand
GTTCAACGGAGCGTCGCGATGATCGCCCGCGACCGCAACTGGCTGCTGATCTTCGCCGCCTGCGTGGCGCTCGCGATCATCTATCCGTTCTTTGTCGGCGGGTATCAGCTGACCGTGATCCGCGACGCGCTGATCTTCGGCCTGTTCGCCGCGAGCCTCGACTTCTTCTGGGGCCGCACTGGAATCCTGTGTTTCGGCCACGCTGCGTTTTTCGGCATCGGCGGCTACATCATGGCGCTGATCACGCTCAACGATGCGATCTCCTTCGCCAGCCTGCTTGGCATCATCGGTGCGGTGGCCGGTGCGGCCTTGGTCTCCGCCATCATCGGCTACTTCCTGTTTTTCGGCGGCATCCGTGGCAGCTATTTCACCATCGTCACGCTGGCCATGGGCGTCATCTGCCAGCAGGCGGCGGTCTCCTGGAGCTCGGTCACCGGCGGCGACAGCGGGCTGATCGGCATTCCGCCGATTGCCTTCGATGTCGGCGGGCTGCACGTCGATCTCAGCCAGGACCTGCCCAGCTACATCTTCGTCTCGGCCATCGTCGCGGTGACCGTGCTGGCGCTGTGGTCGATCAGCCGTGGCCGCTGGGGTACGGTGCTGACCGCCATACAGGACAATGAAGTCCGGGCAGCAGCGCTCGGCCACAATGCGCCGTTGCGGCTGCTCGTCACCTTCGTCCTGTCGGCGGCGATCGCCGGCCTTGCCGGCGCGCTCTATGTCTGCATGGCGGGGTTGGTGGCACCGGATCTGTCCGGACTGCTTCTGTCGACGGAAGTCATCGTCTGGGTGGCGGTCGGCGGGCGCGGCACGCTGCTGGGGCCGGTGCTCGGCGCCATCTTCATCCAGCGTGCGCAGCAGACGATCAGCAGTTTCAACCCGAGCCTGTGGCCGCTATTGCTCGGCTGTGTCTTCGTCATCATCGTCTTCGTCCTGCCGGACGGCATCCTGTCGATCTACGCGCGACTGAAAGCCCTGTTCAAAGGCGGGAGGCGCGCACAATGAGCGACATCCTGCTCCAGGCCGAAAATGTCGGCATCCGCTTTGGCGGGCTGCAGGCGCTGGAGGCCCTGAACCTCACTGTACGCGACAAGGAACTCTGCTGCATCATCGGCCCGAACGGCGCCGGCAAAAGCACCTTCCTCAATGTGTTGACCGGTACGCTGCGCCCGACCAGCGGCAGCGTGCGCTTCCTCGGCCACGACATAGCCGGCCTGCCGCTGCATCGCATCGCCCGGCTCGGCATCGCGCGCAAGTTCCAGATCCCGTCCGTTTTCCCGAGCCTCTCGGTGGAAGACAATGTGAAGGTCGCCCGCTGGGGGGCGCCCTCGCCTGTGCGCCCGGTTGGCGAATTGCTGGAATTGGTCGCGCTGAGCAATCGCGCTGCCACACCGGCCGGCGAACTCGCGCATGGCCAGAAGCAATGGCTGGAGATCGGCATGGCGCTGGCAATCGAGCCGCGGTTGCTTTTGCTCGACGAACCCACCGCCGGCATGACGCCGCAGGAGACGCTGGCGACGGCCGATATGCTGCTACGCCTAAAGGGCGAGTTCTCGATCGTCGCCGTCGAACACGATATCCGCTTCGTACGGGCGCTGAACTGCGAGACGCTGGTGCTGCATCAGGGACGCCGCCTGCGCAGCGGTCCTTTCCATGACATCGAGACCGACGAAATGGTCCGCGATGTCTATCTGGGGAGGCGCTGATCATGCTGCGGACAATGGCGGTCTCGGCCGGCTACGGCCCGCTCCCGGTGCTGAACGGCATCGACCTCAGTGTCGCGCCGGGCGAAGTCGTCGGCCTGCTCGGCCGTAACGGCGCCGGCAAGACGACGCTGCTGCGCGTCATCGCCGGCGGCTTGCGGGCGAGCGGTGGCGCCGTGGTTCTCGGTGACAAGGACCTCACGAACGCGCCGGCTTTCCGCCGCGCGCGGGCAGGCATCGCGCATGTGCCGCAGGGGCGCGGGATCTTCAACCAGCTGACGGTGCGGCAAAACCTGGAGGTCGGTACCCGCGCTGCCGAGGACCGTGGCGACGGCGGCATTCCGGTCGACATCTTCGGCTATTTTCCGATCCTGCGCGAGCGCGAAGCGCAGGTCGCCGGCACGCTTTCGGGCGGCCAGCAGCAGATGCTGGCGATCGGCCGCGCGCTCTGCGGCCTGCCGTCGGTGCTGCTGCTCGATGAGCCTTCGGAAGGCATACAGCCGAACATCGTGCAGTCGATCGCCGAGCTGGTGCCGCGCATCGCGCGCGAACGCAGCATCGCGATCGTGCTGGTCGAGCAGAATCTCGATCTCGTTCTCAAGGCATCGGACCGCTGCCTGGTGATGGAGAAGGGCAGGATCGTCCATGAAGGCGCGCCAGAGGCGTTCGCCGACGAGACCCTGCTGAAGGATCTGTTGGCCCTATAAGGCGCGCCTGAAGCGCGCCTGGGAGCTTGTTGACTTGTAAGGCGTGCATGGGGCGCGCCTGGGACTGGAAGGGAACACAACAATGATAAGCAGAAGAACTGTCTTGAAATCCGGCGGCGCCGCGGCCGCTTTCGCCATGGTCGGTGCGCCGTCGGTCCTGCGCGCCGCCGACACCGTCAAGGTCGGCCTGTCGATCCCGATCACCGGGCTGCAGGCGATCCTCGGCGAGACGCTGCTCAATTGCTACAAGCTCGCCGCCGCCGAACTGAACGCCGCCAATGGCATTGGCGGGCGCCAGGTCGAGTTGTTCATCGAGGACAACCAGACCACGACCAAGGGTTCCATCGACAAGGCGCGCAAGCTCATCAACGAAGACAAGGTCGACGTGGTCATGGGCACGATCATTTCGCCGGAGCGAAGTGCTACGCTGTCGGTGACCTCGAAGGCCAAGAAGCTGTTCTTCTACCCAACCAATTTCGAGGGCGGCGAATGCAACCGCTACTTCGTCGCCACCGGCCCGATCCCGATGCAGCAGGTCGACCCGATGATGCCGTGGGTGGCCGAGACCCTCGGCAAGACCATCTACGTCATGGCCTCCGACTATGCCTGGCCGCAGAAGATGACCGAGGCGATCACGGCGGCTTACGAAAAGGCCGGCGGCAAGATCATCGGCGCCGACTACTATCCGTTCGGCACCACGGATTTCGGCCCGGCCTTCCAGAAGATCAAGTCGCTGAAGCCCGATGTCGTCTGGTCGATGGTGGTCGGCAACGACGCCGTCACCCAGCTCAAGCAGTATCGCAGCTTCGATATCAAGCAGCCGCTGATCGCACCGCTCGACGAGGTCTTCAACAAGGACGCGCTGCCGCCCGGCGTCGCGGCCGGCACCTACGCACCGCAGCCTTACTGGATGGCGCTCGACAATCCGGTCAACAAGAAGTTCATCGCGAGCTTCCGCGAGAAGTTCGGCAAGGAGAAGATGGTCAACGGCATCGGCGAAGCCGGCTACAACGGCCTGCATCTCTACGCCCTGGCCGCCGAGAAGGCCGGATCGCTGAAGGACGATGATGTGCTCAAGGCGCTGCCCACGATCGAGTTCGACGCGCCGCAAGGCAAGATCCGGGTCGATGCCAGCAACAACCACACGCTCTGCCATTCCTATGTCGGCAAGGCGGCCGCAGACGGCATCAGCTATGAGATCGCCAAGGATTTCGGGACGATCGCGCCGGTCACCCCTTACTGCAAGCTGTAGGCGCTTCGGCAACAGCTCCAGGTAATCCTGACGGCGGCTTTGCCGCCGTCAGCTCGCTTGCGGCGCAGGCAGCCGCTCGCGCAATTCGTCGACAAGCACCCTGGTGTTTTCGGAATAGTCGATGGGCACGACGACGAGGTGCACGCCGCCGCCGGTGAAGGCCCGTTCCAGCGCCTGCCGCAAATCGGCGATCTCGCCAACTCTTGTCCCCTTGGCTCCGTAGGCCTCGGCATATCTGACGAAGTCGGGATTGCCGAAGGTCATGCCGAAATCCGGAAATTCGTCGACCGCCTGCTTCCAGCGGATCATGCCATAGGCATGGTCTTCGAGCAGCAGGACGACGAGATTGAGCTTGAGCCTGACGGCGGTCTCCAGTTCCTGGCTGTTCATCATGAAGCCGCCATCGCCACAGATGGCCATGACACGGCGCTGCGGATAGAGCAGTGCCGCCATCATCGCCGACGGCAAGCCCGCGCCCATGGTGGCCAGCGCATTGTCGAGCAGGATCGTGTTTGCCATGCGCGTCCGGTAGTTGCGCGCGAACCAGATCTTGTACATGCCATTGTCGAGGGCGAGGATCCCGTCCGGCGGCATCACGGCGCGCACGTCATGCACGATGCGCTGCGGCGTGAAGCGATCTTCGGTGGCGCGCGCGGCGATGCGGCTCAGAATGCCTTCCCGCAGCGGCAGCAAGGCCTGTGCATTGGGGACCTTGCCCTCGATGCTGTCGGCCAGCAGCGCCAGCGAAGGACCGAGGTCGCCGACGATTTCGGCTTGCGGGAAATAGACCTGCTCGACATCGGCTGAATGGTAGCCGACATGAATGACCTTCGGCCCCTTTGCCCCCATGATGAAGGGCGGCTTCTCCACCGTGTCGTGACCGATGGTGATGATCAGATCGGCCTGTTCGATGGCCTCGTGCACATAGTCGCGCTCCGAAAGGGCTGCCGTTCCCATATAGAGCTCCGTGCCGCCAGGCACGGTGCCCTTGCCCATCTGCGTGGTGAAATAGGGAATTTGCGTCCGCAGCACGAACTGGGCGACATCGGGAGTCACGCGCGGTCGCGACGCCGCCGCACCAAACATCAGCAGCGGACGCCTGGCTTCCATGATCATACGGGCGGCGCGATCAAGCGCGCCCGGGCTGGCCAGCGGCAGTTCGACCGGATGCGTTGGCACGAGTGCTACCGGTTCACACTCGGCCGCCGCAATGTCTTCCGGCAATTCAAGATGTACGGGGCCGGGACGCTCTTCCTGGGCGACACGGAAAGCTTCGCGAACCAACGAGGGGATCATCTTCGGCGAGACGATCTGACGCGACAGCTTGGTCAGCGGCTTCATCGCCGCGACGATGTCGACGATCTGGAAGCGCGCCTGCCGGGATGACAGGATGCCTTTCTGGCCGGTGATCATGATCATCGGCATCGCGCCGAGCAGCGCATAGGCCGAACCGGTCGAAAGGTTGAGCGCGCCCGGGCCAAGCGTGGTGATGCACACACCCGGCTTGCCGGTAAGCCTGCCATAGGTGGCGGCCATGAAAGCGGCTGCCTGCTCGTGGCGGGTCAGGATCAGCTGGATCGAGGAGCGGCGGATGGATTCGACGATATCGAGATTTTCTTCGCCCGGAATGCCGAAAATCCGCTCGACCCCTTCGTTCTCGAGGGCCGCGACGAACAGATCCGAACCTTTG
This sequence comes from Mesorhizobium sp. M7A.F.Ca.US.006.04.2.1, assembly GCF_004022915.1. Classification (NCBI taxonomy): domain Bacteria; kingdom Pseudomonadati; phylum Pseudomonadota; class Alphaproteobacteria; order Hyphomicrobiales; family Phyllobacteriaceae; genus Mesorhizobium; species Mesorhizobium sp. M7A.F.Ca.US.006.04.2.1. Next base: position 2,343 of record NZ_RZQA01000234.1, on the reverse strand, counting down.
GTCATGACCACCTCTCCCGCAACATTCCGTCGGCCACCTTCATATGGCATCGGAACGCGACGCCTCAAAGAGGCATCTTCGGCTGCGGGTCAGAGGCGCGTGTTGCAGCTCGCCGCTTTCGGCGAGGCGAAAAGTTCCTTCGGCGCAGACCATTGGCTGATCGGTGCGCCGCGCGTGCCGGTGATCAGCGAACGCAGTTCTGACAGATAGGTCTGCACGAAGAACGAGGTCTGCCTTTCCAGCGGCGTATAGGGACCCGGCCGGTAGGCGCGCGACATGATGCCGTCGGCATTGTCCTCGGTGATCTTCTTGTCCTGCACCGTGGTGACGTCCCACATCCAGCTGATCGCATCGGCGTCGATGTCGCCATCGGCGTCCTTGTCGACGAGCCAGGTCAGAATGACGTCGGTTTCCGTGGCGCTGCGCGGTATCATCTGGAACAGCGTGACATAATCATTGGCAGCACTTGCAAACGACAGGCGTCCGAGGCGGAAGCCGCTTTCGCCACCATCATAGGCGTGACGGCCGCCCATCAGGCATGAGACCCCCTCACCTGTATTGGACAGCGTGTTGCGGCCGGATCCGATCGGCTTGCGGTGCATGGCAAACGGCATCGTGTCGAGGTCGCCAGCCTGCCACGCGCCCTTGTGGAACTCGGCATCGCCGATGACGCTGTGCCAGGCCTCGATTTCATTCTGCCACTCGACCGCCTTGTCGGCGTCGCGGGTCGCGGTCACTTTGACATGGCCGTTGACGCGGTAATATTCGGGGTGGGCCGGCCGGCAGTGATAGCATTCGAGGAAGTTCTCGAGCACCAGCTTCCAGTTCGCCTTGGTGAGATAGTTCTTGCGCGCGACGATGCGTGCGCGGTCAAGGCCGTTTTCGCGCAAGCCGCCGGTCAGCCCGTCCGCGACAGGCTGGATGTCGGGCAGCGAATTGGCATCGAGGCCGCAGAACACGAGGCCGCCGAAATGCTTGCAGGGCACGCGGTGCAGTCCCAGCGCTTCCGGATCGACGCTTTCCGGTAGATCCTGCCGTGACTGCAACTCGCCGGTCAGCCTGAACGACCAGGCATGGTAGGGGCAGACCAGAAGCTTGCCGCGACCATCCTTGGCGCAGAGCCGCGAGCCGCGATGGGTGCAGACATTGTAGTAGGCCGCGATGTCCTCCTCGCCGTCGTCGAAGCGCACGACGATGATCTCCTCGTCGAAAAGCTGGCGCACGATGTAGCGGCCCTTTTCTGGGACCTCGCTGGCATGGGCGACAAGCATCCATTGACGCGGAAACCACAAGTCCCGTTCCAGCGCGAAGATGGCAGGGGCCGCGTAGAAGGCCTGTTCCAGCGACCAGTCCGGACGTTGCCGGTCGATCAGCCTGACGGTCTCGCTTCTGTCGATAGGCTGGCTGTTCGATGTGTAGGCCTGCACGGCAAACACCTTTCTGCTCGCTGGCGTTCGAATGACGTTTCGATAGAGTGTGCGATGCGGAAAGGCTTGCAGCAAATACAGAAATGATAGACCTTCATATCGAAAAGGCATGAAAGCAGGTTTGGATCGTGAAAACCCTCAAGACATCGCTTCCCCTGCTGAACGCCATGGTCGTCTTCGAGGCTGCCGCCAGGCATGGCGGGCTGACGCTGGCCGCACAGGAGCTCAACATCGCACAATCGGCGGTCAGCAGGCATGTCGCCAATCTCGAGCGCCAGCTGTCGGTCGAGCTGTTCACGCGCAGAGGCAACCGCGTCGCCGTCACCGGGGCCGGCAACACGCTGGCCGAAGCGATCCGCGAGGGTCTCGGCACCATCAGGCAAGCGGTCGAGGATTTGACCGCGCACGACAGCGATACATTCGTGGTCGGCTGCAGCCACGACTTCGCGCAGGCATGGCTGATGCCGCGCTTCGGCCTCATCACATCGCAGGTTGCCGATGGCCGCGTGCTGCTGCAGACATCCACCGACTACAGGGATTTCGACCAGCCTGAAGTGGCATTGTCGATCCGTTTCGGCGAAGCCGGGCAATGGCCCGAATTCGTGACCGAAAAACTGCTCGAGGGTGAGTGGTTCCCGGTTTGCGCGCCGGCGTTCCTGGCGCGTTATCCGGCGCTCGCCTCGGAAGAGCCTGAGGCTTTCCTGGCAGTGCCGCTGCTGCATCAGGTGACGCCGCCGGGCGCGATCGACAGTTGGCAATCGTGGGTCGGAACCGACCGGAAACTCGACGGACCTCGGTTCACCGGCTACATGTCGATGATACACGAAACCATCGCCGGGCGCGGCGCGGCGCTCGCCTGGGCGGGATTTGCCGACGAGCATCTGCGCCGCGGCCAGCTCGTCCGGCTGACCAAGAC
>NZ_RZQA01000233.1:0-7707 GCF_004022915.1 Mesorhizobium sp. M7A.F.Ca.US.006.04.2.1 | reverse complement strand
CGGTTCGGCCGACGCGCGCTGGTCTGCACCGACGAGCGTTTCGCGGGCACAACGGTATTCGCCGACATCATCAAGTCCCTTCAGTCAGCCTCGATCGAGGTCCTGGTGCATGATCGTGTTCTGCCCGACGTGCCACGCGATACGGTCGGCGTCTGCGTCGAGGAAGCGAAGGGGTTCGGGCCGGATATGGTGATCGGCATCGGCGGCGGCAGCTGTCTCGATTTCGCCAAATGCGCCACCCTGCTGCTCAGCCATGGCGGCAAGCTCCAGGACTATTACGGGGAGTTCAAGGTGCCGGGTCAGACACTGCCGCTGATCGCCGTACCCACCACGGCCGGCACCGGCTCCGAGGTGACGCCGGTCGCGGTGATTTCCGACCCGGACCGGACGCTCAAGGTCGGCATATCGAGCCCTCACCTTATCGCCGCGGTCGCTCTGTGCGATCCCGAGCTGACAATGACCTGTCCGCCTGGCCTGACCGCGATCGCCGGCGCCGACGCTTTGACCCATGCGATTGAGGCCTTCACCGCCATGCGGCGCGGTGAAGACCCCAATCTCCCGCAACAGCATGTCTTCATCGGCAAGACGGCGCTGACAGACCATTTCGCGTTGCTCGCGATAAAGCTGCTTGGCCGGAGTCTGGAGAAAGCCTGCAGCGACGGCACGGATGCCGACGCGCGTGCCGATGTCATGATGGGCGCTCTGGCGGCGGGCTGCGCGTTCGGCACCGCCGGCACGGCGGCGGCGCATGCCGTGCAATACCCGGCAGGCGCCCTCACCCACACCGCCCATGGTTTGGGCGTGGCCACAATGATGCCTTACGTGATGACCTATAACAGCCGCGTCGCCGCTCACGAGATGGCAGAGATCGGCGCGGCACTTGGCTTGGAGGCCAAGGCGCGAACCGCCGACGAGATGGCAGCCGCCACGATCGAGGAGATCAGGCGATTGTTCGCGGCGATCGGTATTACGCCAACATTGGCGGATCTGGGCCTCCCTGCCGATAAGCTTGAGTGGACCGCAGAGCAAGCGCTCGGCATTGACCGCCTGATCAAGAACAATCCGCGTGCGTTCGATCTCGGCACGATGCGACGCCTCGTCCAGGCCGCCCATGACGGCGACCTCGCCGCCTGCGTTATGTGAGAAACGGAACAAAGCGATGAATTTGAACGCTCAGCAACTCGACCAGGATGGCTATGACGTGCGCGGTTTTTCGCACGGACTCTACATCGACGGCACTTGGCGGTCGTCCTCCGACGGTCGGCTCATCGATGTCGTCGATCCCTCCTCCGGGGCGGTGATCGCGGCGGTTCCCGATGCGACGGTCGAGGACGCCACCGCCGCCGTCGAGGCGGCGGCCAAAGCAGCTAGGAGATGGCGGGAAACTGCGCCGCGCAAACGCTCGGAAATCCTCAGGCGCTGTTTCGAACTGATGGTCGAACGCTCCGAAACGCTCGCCATGCTGATCTCGCTGGAGAACGGCAAGGCGCTGCGCGACGCGCGCGGCGAAGTGGCTTATGCCGCCGAGTTCTTCCGCTGGAATGCCGAAGAGGCGGTCCGGATCACCGGTGAATTCGGCACCGCGCCATCCGGCACCAACCGGATCGTGGTCGATTATGAGCCGATCGGAATTTGCGTGCTGATCACACCGTGGAATTTTCCGGCCGCGATGGCGACCCGCAAGATCGCGCCGGCGCTGGCGGCAGGCTGCACTGTCGTCCTAAAGCCGGCCAGCGAAACACCACTGACGGCCTATGCGCTGGCGGCACTCTACAGCGAAGCCGGCGTGCCTGCCGGCGTCGTCAACGTGCTGACCACGACCAGTCCCGGGCCGCTGACTTCGGCCATGCTTGCCGATCCGCGGGTCAGGAAGCTGTCCTTCACGGGGTCGACGGGTGTCGGCCGAACCTTGCTCGGCGAGGCTTCAAAGCATGTCATTTCGTGTTCTATGGAACTCGGCGGCAATGCCCCGTTTGTCGTCTTCGACGATGCCGATCTCGACGCCGCCCTCGATGGCGCGATGATCGCCAAGATGCGCAACGCCGGCGAAGCCTGCACCGCCGCCAATCGCCTCTATGTGCAATCGGGAATCTATGATGCTTTTGCCGACGGGCTCCGCAAGCGCATGGCGGCACTTAAGGTGGGGGCGGGCCCGAATGCCGACACCGAGTGCGGGCCGATGATCACCAGAAAGGCTGTCGACAAGATCGATCGCCTGGTCAAGGACGCGGTGGGCCGGGGAGCCAAGGTGCTTTGCGGCGGGGCGATTTCGGAGGAAGAAGGATTCTTCTATCCGCCAACAGTGCTGTCCGAGGTGCCGCCGGATGCGGAGATGGCGCACGAGGAGATTTTCGGCCCGGTGGCACCTATCACACGCTTCGACACCGAGGCCCAGGCCATCGCCCATGCTAACAACACGGAATATGGCCTGGCCGCTTATATATACACACGCGATGTTGGGCGCGGCATGCGGGTGGCGTCGGGGATCGAGGCCGGCATGATCGGCCTCAACCGGGGACTGATGTCGGATCCGGCCGCACCATTCGGAGGCGTCAAGCAGAGCGGCCTTGGCCGCGAAGGCGGCCAGCACCACGGCATCGCCGAGTTCATGGAGGCTAAATATATTGCCGTCACCTTCTGAACCGGCAGTCATGTCAAAGGACCCTTTCCGCACGCGCGACCATGTGGCCGATTTTGATGATATCGTGACCGACATAGTGACTCGCAGCGCCGAAACCCGGGCGACCCTGCCGATGTCGGCGGGTATCGCCTATGGCGAGGGCGAGGCCGAAAGGCTGGACCTGTTCTTTCCGCCCGGTGTGCGCAGGGATCTTCCCGTGCACATCTTCATCCATGGTGGCTACTGGCGCATGTTCTCCAGGAGCGACTATTCTTATGTAGCGAACACAGTCACCAAAGCTGGGGCGGTCGCGGTCATCGTCGACTATGCGCTGATGCCCGAATTCAGGATGGCGGCAATCGTCGACCAGATCCGGCGTGCCAAACAATGGGTGCTGGACAATATAGCCGCCCATGGCGGCGACCCTGCCCGGCTAAGCGTAAGTGGTCATTCGGCGGGTGCGCACCTGGCCACATTCCTGTTCGAAAAGGCGCCCATGCCGTCGCGCATACGTGCGGCGCTGCTGCTAGGCGGCCTTTACGACCTCAAGCCCCTTCAGACCTCCTTCCTCCAGCCGTTAATCGGCATCACCGATGAGGAGGCAGCTGCTTTCACCCCAATGACGCGGTGGCATGACCCGGAGACGGCAGCGACCATTCTCGTCGGAGATCAGGAAACGTCACCTTTTCACCAGCAGGCCGCCGACTTCGGAAAGCGCTTGCGCGCGCAGGGGCACCCTGTCAGCGATCTCCGCCTGAATGACCGAAACCACATGAACAGCGTGCGTGATCTGGGCATCAGCGGCACGCAAGCTGGCGATTGCCTGATGGCGATGATCGATGGAAACGGCCTCTAGGACGGAAACCCAGGGAGAGCAGGGCCCGCTTGTGCCTTACTTGACGCTCCCGTCACTCAGGAAAGTACCGTCACGGGGATCGCGGCACGCTGCCGGCATCGGGCTGAGCTTTGCGACAGGTGAAATCCGGCAGAGCACACAACCGACGATTCCTCATCCTCTTTTTCCACACTGACGAACTGCACAGCGCATCAGAAAATCGAAATTGCCCCTGCCGCCCTGAGCCGCGATGGTCTTCACGCAAGCAGCCGGCTTAGGGCTGTGGAGGAACGTCGTCGCGGCAAAGCCCCTGGGGCAAGGCCGCTTTGGCACGCCGCTGGTTCAAACCGGCAGCGAGGGAGGAACTGACTTGGCTGGTTCGGGCAAATCCGACACCGCGCGCTTGGGCATCAAAATGTCCCAGGAACTCGTCGTCGGCGCGATCTCGGCCGTCCTCTTCCTGGTGTTCTCGGCGACGCTCAACAATTTCCTGAGCCAGGGCAACATCCTTGCCATTCTCAAGAATGTCTCGATCCTCGGCACGCTGGCCGTCGGCATGGGGCTCATCGTCGTTGGGCGCGGCATCGACCTGACCATGGTGGCGGTGATGGTCGTCGGCGTCGCGTTCAGCATTTGGATCTCCACCTGGGGCGTCGACTTCACGCTGGCCGTCGTCTTCGGGGCCATCCTGGTCGCGGCCATCGGCCTGTTCACCGGCGTCATGGTGGCGGTGGCCGAAATTCCGCCGATCTTCGCCACCCTTGCCATCGCGTCCTCGGTCTACGGCTCTGGCCGCATCGTCTTTGCGTCCGACGTGCTCTATGCCCCCTCCGATATCGGCTGGCTGAAATTCGTCGGCAACGGAACCATCCTCGGCATCCCGATGTCGGTGATCATCTTCGCGGCGGTGGCCGCGCTCATGGGCTTTTTCCTGAGGAAGACCCGCTTCGGCCGGCTGGTCTATGCTACTGGCGACAACCCGAACGCGGCCCGCACGACCGGGCTGCCGACGCGCCCGATCATCGTGACGCAATATGTCATCAGCGCCCTCATTGCCTATATCGCCGGCATCATCATGCTGGGGCTGGTCACCGGCATCGACACGCGCCTCTACAATTCCAGCCTGATCTACGACGTGCTGCTGGTCGTCGTGCTGGGCGGCATCGGCCTCTCCGGTGGCCAGGGCGGCGTACGCAACGTCATCGTCGGCACCATCCTGGTCGGCATCCTGACCAACGGCATGACGATCCTGAACTTCAGCTACACCAGCCAGAACCTGATCAAGAGCGTGATCCTGCTGGGCGCGCTGGCGATCGACGCCATCATCAATCCGCGCGACGAGCAGACCTCGCAAAGCGGCGACATCTGAACAAGAACCGAGACATAAATCTGGGAGGATACCATGAAGTTGTTCAAGAACTGCCTGCTCGCGGGCATGACAGCGCTCGCGCTGCTGGGCGCGGCGAAAATCGCCACGGCGCAGGAAACCGATCAGGTCGGCCGCTCCACCTATCTCGAGGCGCTCAAGGGCAAGAAGGTCATCTTCGTGCCAATCTCGCAGGGCATGGACCTCAACCAGGCATGGGTGGTGGTGTGGCAACGTCACGCGGCACGCTACGGCTTCAGCCTCGAAGTGCGCGATCCCTCCGGCGACACCAATGCCGGCATTCGCGCCATGCAGGGCGCCATCGCCGAGAAGCCGGACCTGATCATCGTGCAGAACCCCGACGTCCAGACCTACGCACGCCTGTTGAAACAGGCGCAGGCGGCCGGCATCAAGGTGCTGCAAGTCAACATGCAGTCGGCCACCCAGACGGACAGTTATGTCGGCAACGACTGGATCGAAATGGGCCGTCTCGAAATGGGCGAACTGGCCAAGCACTGCACCGGGCCCAATGCCGTCTCGCACAAGGTGGTCTGGCTCGCCGGCGTCCAGACGGGTGCCGCCAACATCTACATGCGCACCGGCATCGACGAGGTGCTGAAGGCCAATCCCGAGCTGCAGCTCGTCTCCGACCAGCCGGCCGATTACATGAGCGAAAAGGCCCGCCAGATCACCGAGACGGTCCTCCAGCAGCATCCGGACCTGTGCGGCATCATGGGCATCTGGGATAATGCCGAGGTCGGCGCCGGTGCCGCCGTCGTGGCCGCCGGCAAGCAGGACCAGGTGACGATCGTCACCAATGGCGCGGGCAGCGCCACGGGCTGCGAGAGCATCAAGAACGGGCTGCTCGACGTGATCTTCAACTTTAATGCCCCGATCCAGGCCGAGATCGCAGCACAACAGATTTCCGAGCTGCTGCAGCAGCCCGGCCGGCAGGCGGGTAGCGAGAAGACCATCTTCTTCGGCCCGATCACCCGCGTCGACAAGGCCAATGCGACCGGCAGGAATTGCTGGAAGCTGGACGAGCTCAAGTAACGGACTTCCTTGATGAGCATGGCTGAAAGCCTTGTGCGCTGGCGCTACCGCCTGCTCCCCGACCACGTGGTCGGGGAGATCCTGACCAAGAAGTGGATCGACAGCGTCATCCCCTTCATGGCGCTGGTCATTTTGTGCGCGATCTTCGGCTCGATCGTGCCGGGCTTCTTCGATCTGGCGACGCTGACCAATCTCAGCGGTCAGACCGCCGAGCTTGGCCTTGTGGTGCTCGGCATGACCATCGTCATGGTGTCAGGCGGCATCGATCTGTCTGTCGGGTCGACCTTCGCGCTCGCCGTGCTGGTCACGCTCTATGGGATGAATGTCGAGCAGTGGAGCTTTGGTACCGGCCTTCTGGCGTGCCTGGGCCTCGGCGTCGTCTGCGGCGCCATCAACGGCTTCCTGGTTGGCTTCCTGCGCATGCGGGCGTTTCTCACCACGCTGGTGACGCTCATCATCTACCGCTCGACCTTCGACATCGTCTTTCCCCAGGTCTCGACCCGGATCGTCACCAGCGGTCCGGACTCGCCAGCCTATGATTTTCTTGGTTTCGGTACGATCTGGGGCGTGCCGACGTCCTTTGTGGTCTTCGTCGTCATCGCGCTGATCATCCATCTCGTGCTGTCGCGCGCCCGCTATGGCTGGCGGCTGTTCGCGGTCGGCGGCGCGCGCCGCTCTGCCTACAATGCCGGCATCAATGTGCGCTTCATCTTGTTCAGCGCCTATGTCTTGTGCTCGGTACTGGTGGCGCTCTCCGGCTTCTTCTTCTCGGCCCGCATCGGCAGTGCCGCTTCCGACATCGGCACCGGTCTCGAACTGCAGGTGTTGACCGCGACCGTGCTCGGCGGCATCTCGCTAGGCGGCGGGCGCGGCTCGGTCGCCAAGGCGCTGATGGGCACCGTCTTCGTGCTTGTCCTGTCGAACAGTCTGCTTGCGCTGGCCGTGCCCGGCCCGGTCAATTTCCTGATCCTCGGCATCGTGCTGCTTTTGTCGGTGCTTCTCGACGTTCGCTGGGTGAAGAACCGCCACAAGATCCTGCGCAGCGTCTACATCTCGCCAACCTTCGCCAAGATGCCGCAGGCGATCTCGACCGCGCCCGGCGCGCCAATGGCGGTGAATGACCGGTTGAAGGACGTCGGCGTCATCGGCCTCGGCGTTCTCGATGGCGCGGAGGATGTGATCTTCGACCGGCAGGACCGTCTCTACACCGGCAGCCGCCAGGGCGAGATCCTGCGCTTCCAGCCGCCCCATTACACCGATAGCGAAGTGTTCGCACATATTGGCGGCTCGCCGCTCGGCATGGCTTTCGACCGCGACGACAACCTCGTCATCTGCGTCGCCGGCATGGGCCTCTATCAGGTCTCGCCGGCCGGCGACGTAAAGCTGCTGACCGCCGAAACCAACCGCTCACTGACCTCGGTGGTCGACGACTCGACCATGAAGCTCGCCGACGACTGCGACATCCTGCCGGACGGCCGTATCGTCTTCTCGGAAGCGACAGTGCGCTTCGAAATGCATGACTGGTATGCCGACGCGCTGGAAAGCCGCGGCAACGGACGCATCATCGTCCATGATCCCAAATCCGGTTCGACACGCACACTGCTGTCGAACCTCGTCTTCCCCAACGGCATCTGCACGGCCTTCGACGGCCAGTCGGTGCTGTTCGCCGAAAGCTGGGCCTGCCGCATCAGCCGCTATTATTTCGATGGCCCGAAGAAGGGCCAAGTCGAGCGCGTCATCGAGGGCTTGCCCGGCTATCCCGACAACATCAACCGCGCCTCCGACGGTACCTACTGGCTGGCCCTGATGGGCATGCGCACGCCGGCCTTGGAT
>NZ_RZQA01000232.1:0-7725 GCF_004022915.1 Mesorhizobium sp. M7A.F.Ca.US.006.04.2.1 | reverse complement strand
AGCCCACGCCGCGTTATGCAGGCTTCACGGCCAGGAACGTGTTCCATTCTTCGCTATTGCGGCCGACGTTGAAATCGTCCCTGATGAGGACCAGCCCGGCGCCTTCGAGACGGGCGGCGAAGTCGTCCCTGCGCCAGTAGACCATGTGATATTCGCCTGATGTCTCGCCATCGCCATTGCGCATCGAGACGAGGAAGGCGCCGCCCGGGCGCAGCGACCCGGCTATCTTGGCAAGCACCTGGTCGGTCTGGTCGCGAGGCACGTGGATCAGGACGCATAGGGCAAGGACCGCGTCGTAGGGGCCGCCGAGATCATCGGTGATGAGATCGAGCAACTCGCCATGCTTACCACGCGCGGCCTGCAGCTCGAGAAACCGCTTGGTGGCGTCGGTGCGCCGAACCTTGACGCCCAAATTTTCCAGAAAATCCGCATCGTATCCGGCTCCGGACCCGACTTCCAAAATCCGGCCACCTGTGCCGGCGATTGCCACCAGGCGCTTGAGCGATGCCTGCTCCCTCTCGTTGGGAACATGGCGCACGATGGCATCATATTGTTCCGCATAATCCTCGTAAGCGCTGATCGTTTGACGGCTCTGTGCCAGAGCCTCCGATGACACACCCATCTTTTCCTCCCATGCGTCCTTGTTGGTCAAAGAGCCAGACACTTTCCTCAGCGAATGCTGCCAGCGGAAGCGTGTCCATCGAGCAGTCCGATATCGCGCTTGAAATGGTCCGACAGCGCACGCTGGTCAAGCAGGCCGCGTGAGCGGGTCCTGAAGGGAGCGGCGAAGAGGTCGAGGATCGGCGGACACCCGAGAAAGCGAACGACGCCAAGCCTGATAGCTTGTCTCAGTTGGCGTCGGCTACCGTCTGCCGGCCGCCGGCCCAGGCGCGCCATTGCCGTTCGTCGCCATGGAAGACATTGAGGTCTATGCGGCCAGTGACGCCGTGCGACAGGCCGGAGCCGGAATACTGCCAGAACAGCCATTTGCGGCCGGGATAGACCTTTGACGGATGCTGGGCGACCGCACGCAGCCAAAACGGATAGTCGAGGAATTCGCCCCTGAGATTGTCGCGGTAGAAATCGGGCGCGGTGTAGATGATGGGCCGCTGGCCGTAATAGCGCTCCAGCTTGTCCATGAACACCTGCATCTTTTCCAGCACCTTTTCGCGCGACGGCCGCCGCTTGCAGCTGGACTCGCCGTTCCACTCGACGTCGATCACCGGCGGCAGCGCGCCTTCGACCCTGGGCACGTTGCGGATGAACCAGTCCGCCTGCTCGCCCGCCGTGCGGCACCAGTAGAAGAAATGGTAGGCGCCGCGCTTCAAGCCGGCGGCGTCGGCGTTGCGCCAGTTTTTCATGAACATCGGATCGAGGTGGTCGCCACCGTCGGTCGCCTTGATGTAGGCGAAGTTGGCGCCCTGCGCCCGCAGCTTGTCCCAGTTGACGTTGCCTTGCCAACGCGAGACGTCGACGCCGTGCACTGCAAGGCGGCGAGGCGAACCCTTGCCGAAATTGATCGGCTTGGCGTCGCGAAAACCGTAACGGGTGAGCGGCCCGGCAAGCATGGCCGGTGCCGCGCGCGTCAACAGCTTGGGCGGCGACACCAAGGCTGCCGGCTCGACCGGCAGCCCGCCGACATCAGGCACTTGGGGATCAGGCGCATCAGGTGCGGCAAACACCCCCGTCTCTTCCTCCTCCGCCAAGCCGAACGGGCGCGTTTTTTCCCCCGGACCGTTGTCAGACATGGGAGCCAGTCCGGCCCTTGCCGCCCTGTTGCCCCTTGCCGCCGAAGCAGCGGCGATCGGTGCCGGCGGCCGGATCACGGAACTGGTGGTCTCGTTGGAGGGTTTCTGCAAATCCAGCGCATCGACGCCGGCCGTTGACGAGCAGCCGGCAAGGCATAGCGATGCTATCAAAAAACTGACGACGCCCGGAATCCGCATCTGGACCTGTACTCAAAACACAACAGACCGAGGGCGAAACGACAGCCGACGGACAAACCGGATCAGTTATGAATGAGAAATTACCAATAAAGTTTGAATCAAGTTTTTTTCGCCATACCGCATGCGGGTAAGCGCGGTGGAAACTGGCTCAGGATTTCCTGAAGACGCCGATCATCGGCCCGAGATTCCAGTAGTCGTCTTTGCGGCCGATGGCAGGCGCAAACAGGCTGGATATCGTGCCGTCGAGGAACAGCGCGTTATCGCAACCGAGCGCGTCGCGGAAAAGCCGGGCGAAGGCATGGAAGGTCACCGTGCCATTCGAAATCGCAAAGACCGCGACGCCATCCTTTCGCACCCCGACACCGTCGCGGGTTTTCCGCGAAGTGCCGTCGGCCTGGAATTTCGGATGCAGCTTGCCGTCGATCACCAGCATCGGCCCCGATTGCGTCGCATAGTCGACGGTCGGGCGCCTCTTCACGAAGTCCCTGGTGGCGCGGACCGCGGCCCTGCCGTCGCGTATGTAGAAAATGCCGTTCGGCTGCAGGGAAAAGTTGCCGCTTCCCGAACCCGTTTTCACCGACGCCATCTCCTGGCCGCGCTCGACATAGAGACCGACCGGCGCGAGGTTCGGGTGATACATGCCGGCATTGATGCCGAACAGCATCGTGCGCCCGATCGCCTGTTGCGCGGCATGCAGATTGTGCAGCGACTGAAACGGCTTGCCCGCCGCATCCTTCCAGAACAGCTCGAGCTGATATCGTTTCGGATCGACCTCGCAAACGAGATAGCTGGTCGCCTCGAAGGTGAAGTCCCGGCATGGCGGCAGCGAGACAACCCACTGGCCGAACGACGCGCCAAGCGCCGCCACCGACGGCAGCGCCCCCTTGGCCATCGCCAGCAACAGTGGCACCGATTGCAGGAGGGTCAAAAAATCCATGTGCGTACCGGAATCGAAGTTCGAGGTCCGGTACGGATATAGCCCGTTTCAAGCGATACTGTGGAACTGCCTCAGACGAGCCATCCCATGGCGACGCTCGACAACAAGACGATGCCGAGCAGGCCGCGATAGATGACGAACGGCCAAGCCGAGAAACGCTCCAGCACGCGCATCAGCCCCCATATGGCGAAGAAGGCGGAGATCGACGCGACGACCAGCCCGACAGCAAGCACCGACCAGCCATGGGCGTCGAGATGGACCTTGTGCAGTTCCCAGAGTTCCTTGAGGCCGGCGAGCGCGATGGCAGGCAGCCCGAGCAGGAACGAGAAGCGCGCCGCTTCGGCCCGCTTGAAACCGAGCCCCAGTGCCGCTGTCAGGGTCGAGCCCGAGCGCGAGACGCCGGGGACAAGCGCGCCGATCTGGGCGATACCGACGAGCAGCGCATCGGTCAGTGACGCATCGCCCATGCTGCGCCGGTGACGGGCGAAGATCTCGGCCAGCGCCAGCAGGATAGCCATGGCGATGCAGGCCCAGCCGATCACCGTCAGGCTACGCAGCGGCGAATTGCAGGCGTTGAGCAGGCCCGACAGCGCAACGCCGGCGATGACGATGGGGATCGTCGCCAGCACGATCCAGAGCGCCAGCTTGAAATGCCGGTCGGCGAAATCGCGTCGCGCCAGAGCGTCGAGCGATCCAAACAGGATATCCCTGACGTCGCTCCAGAAATAGCTGACCACCGCGGCAAGGGCCGCAAGCTGCATGGCGGCGGAGAAGGCGGAGCCAGGATCCTGCCAGCCGAGCACGGCCGGCACGATGCGCATATGGGCAGTCGAGGAAATTGGCAGCAGTTCCGTGATGCCTTGCACCACGCCGAGGAACGCCACCTTGGCGAACCCCAGGCCGACGAAGCCCGTGTCGAGGCCTTGGGTGCAGATATCGGCCAAAATCGAATTCCATGCATGAGAGATCGGAGTTGGGTGGACCGACCCAAGGTCAATCCCGGGCAAGCCTTATCGTCATGGGCCGGATAATCAATTTACGGATTTGTAAGCTGGCACGCCGAGGTGCACGCCGTTCGAAACCGGCCCACCTTGGGGCCGGCTTGAGGCACACAGGGAAAATCGCAAAGCGACTACGGGCAGAGCCAGAGTTTCTGGCATGTCCTGGCGATCACATGCGCCGGCGGCACTTCGGGCTCATCGGTCGAAGGCCGGCGAGCCCGTTCGAGCAGCATGCGCACCTGTTCGGGACGCACACGATCGCGCTCCATCACAAGCAGGACCATCGGATCGCTCAAAAGCTCGTCCAGGGTGCTGATGCTGTCGTTCATCCGTCGTCTCCTCGAATGCCGTACCCGCGACCCTTAAATAGGACGACAAAGATGGCTCGCCAATGACGCTTTGCCGGCTATCTCGTGTCGATTTGGATTAAATTTTGGCCATGCTTGCGCTCTTCCCTTCCCCTGGCGCTGCGCGTCGATCCACCTTCTTCCACAACAAGGGGAGAAGGGAAAAATTAGCCTGGCGGAGGGGCGCCTTCGTATTTCGGCAGGCCGTCATCAAGCACCAGCCAAGGCTGCTTCGAGGCCGTGAAAATATGCATTTGCGGCTTGAAAACCGTGGGATCGTCGAGCGAACCGGTGGTGATGCCGATAATGCCTGCGGAATCACGTCGGGAGAACAGCGTTGTGCCGCAGCTCGGGCAAAAGCCGCGCTTGAGATCCGGTGAAGAGCCTATAGTCGCCAGCGGCCCATCGATCGTCACGTCCTCGATGCGAAACAGCACGCGTGCGTTGAAGGCGGCGCCGATCGCCTTCTGGCAAAGCCGGCAGTGGCAGACGCGTTCGTTGATGGGAGCCGCGTCCGCGCGGTAGCGCACCGCCTTGCACAGGCATCCGCCCTCATATCTTGCCATTGTCTGGATCCACTGGTGGGAGAGAATAGGCGCGCAACGTATCGGCGGGGCCGATTGGGTCAATTGAAAAGCTTTGATGCAATGTCATCGCTTGTGCTGATGCGAGTTGGGATGAAGCCATGACGCCGAAAGCCGTCATGGAGCCACGGAATGCCGGCTGCCCGCCAACAGCCGGCAGTTTTGGCGTTCACTCCATTTCGCCGACGACCTCGTCCCAGGTCTTGACCTTGGTCTGGCCGTTTAGGAACGGCAGCGCGGCGGCCGTCAGCTCCGGGGCGAAGAAGACATCGTAGTGGGTGCGGTTGGGCAGGATCGCCAGGCGGTTCTGCGACAAGTTCTCGCGCATCCAGCCGGCGTCCTTCAGTCCGCCGCCGAGCATCTGATAGAACTTGATCTCGTGTTCGGGCTTATACATATCGCTGTCGCCATAGACCAGCATGACAGGCATCTTCAGCTTGGCGACATCGGCCGAGTAATCGCGGTTCTGACGCATGAAGCCGCCCAGCGCATCGAGGAGCTTCGGGAACTCCTCCGGATGCGGCGCCACCGCGACGTAGGATTTGTACATCGGCGTGTCCTTCATGAACTCAGCCGCGGCTGCGCTCACCTGTGCCTGCTGCGGACGCATCTCGTCATAGAAGCCGTCCGTGGCGTAGCCGGTCGATACCAGGACGAGGCGGCGCACCGCTTCGGGATGCTGGACGGCCATGCGGAAGGCGACGCCGCCGCCCAGCGAATAGCCCATGACATCGACCTGGCTGTAACCGAGCGCCTTGACGATGGCGGCCATGTCGTCGCCCATCGCCTCCACGGTGAATGGTCGGTCACCCAGCGCGGTGCGGCCGTGACCCTGCAGGTCGACGCCGATGACGGTGCGGTTTTCGGCAAGTTTCGGCAGGATCGGCGCGAACATATCCGTGGTGCCAAGACCACCATGCAGCAGAAGCAGCGGCTCGCCCTTGCCATAGATCGCATAGTAGTAGTTCAGGCCGTTGATCGTCAGAAGGCCGGACTTTTCCGGCTTCGGCAGTGCATTCGTTTCAGTCGTCATGGCAGGTTTTGTCTCCTCTGCATTGGTGATGCCCGGGCAGGCAAGCAGTGCTGCGGCCGAAGCAAAAATGGCGAAAAACAGGGTTTTGAACATATCGATCTCCTCTCCTGTCGATATCAAGGCGTTATGCGGATCAAAGCGTTTTGGCGAGTTCTTCGAGCTGGTCGGCGCACTGTCCCCAGCCCTCGTGGAACCCCATCTTCTCATGCTGTTCGCGGTCGGCGACGCTCCAGTGCCTGACCCGAGCGATGTAGCGGGTCTTGCCGTTGCCCTCGTCCTCGAAGGTCAGCGCGACGGTCATGAACGGCTTTTCCGAAGGCTGCCAAGCCTCAGTGTAGGCGTCGGTGAGGACGATCTTCCTGCCGGCAACGACTTCGAGGAAGACACCTGGGTTGGGGAACTCGTTGCCGTCCGGGCTGGCCATGACGACAAGGCTCGAGCCACCGGCGCGCACATCCATCTCCGCGCGCGGCGTCGTCCACGGTTTTGGAGAGAACCAGCGCGTGATCAGTTTCGGATCGGTCCAGCAGCGATAGACGTTCTCGCGCGGCGCATCGATGATGCGGGCGAGAACCAGTTCGCGGTCGTTGGTGGGGGCGATGTCGAGCTTGGTGGTCATGATGGCGTCCTGCGTTTGATCTGGCTTCCGTCCCAAGGACGAGCCGATGAACCGCAAGCCGACATCGGCCAGCGAAAATTTTGCGACACCGTTTCGATTGACCCGAGGCGTCACTCACCTTCGTCATCCACGGGCGGAGCAGGAACGCAGCTCCGTCGCGGAGACCCGAGGATGACAAAGTGATCGATGGGCCAAAGCCTCAGTGGCGCTTGGCTTGCACCAGATAGGCCTCGATCTCGGTCTCGCCGAGCCACTTTGCCGCTTCCAGCCGGTGCAGGCCCTCGACGAGGATGTGGCGCTTGCCGTCATGGCGGACCTGGATCGGCGTCTTCATGCCGTTTTCCAGAATGTCCTCGGCGAGATGGCGGACGGTCTCGGGATGCAGCGTCTTCTTGCGCGCCGTCGGCACGTAGATCTCGTCGACCTTGACCTTTTGCACTCTGAGCATGCCGACCCCCGTGGCGGAAACGCCGCCACCCCTGAGATAGTCCGTTTGATGGAGGTGGCCAAGGGTGCGGCTAACGAATACGAAGTCCGAAGGCCATTCTCGGTTCGAAGATGCCAGGGACAGCAGATCGTTTGCCTGTCGTCGCGCGTTTCGATATTGCGTCTGCGCGATCGTCGAAGGCCACGGAGCAAATCCCCATGAGCAAATCTCTCGTCACCTTTGTCGGCGTCGCCCATCCCTGGATGTGCGACGTGATGGGGCACGTGAATGTGCGTCACTACGCGGCGATGTTCGATGATGCCAGCTTCCAGCTTCTCGGCCATATCGCCGGACAGGACGACAACCAGGCGTCGCAGATCGGATGGGCCGACGTGCGCACCGAAATCGACTATCGGCATGAAACGAAAGCCGGTGCGCTCATCACCATCCGCTCGCATGTCGTGAAGATCGGCCGCACCTCCATCACCTTCGAACAGGTGATGTTGGGCTCGCTCGACGGCATTGTCCGCGCATCGAGCCGGACGACAAGCGTGCGCTTCGACCTTGCCGCGCGCGCCTCGGTCGCTCTGGACGAGCCGATGCGCGACCGCTCTTCGGCCTTCCTGATCGAATAAGCCTGTCTCCGCCCGTCAGCCTATGTAGATGCGGTCCTCGAGGGGCGTGTCGGCAATCAGCGTCTGCAGCCCTGACAGCAGCGCCTTCTCGGCGCGGTTCATCACCTTGTCCGGATTGACCAGCAGGAAGATGTCGATGGCCGGCGGCGCTTCATAGGGCGGCAGCCGCCACAGCATTCCATCCGCCACGTCCCGC
>NZ_RZQA01000231.1:0-7740 GCF_004022915.1 Mesorhizobium sp. M7A.F.Ca.US.006.04.2.1 | reverse complement strand
GCCTGGCACTGGACAAGGCAATCTGCAGGCGCGCGGAAAAGCGTGCGCAAACTTCATTGAAGGCCGAGCGCCAGGAAGACGGATCCGACGGAACGGTGAGAACGAAGGCTTCTCCTTCTTGCAGGAAGTCATAGCAGGTAATTTGGAACACTGCTGGTCCATCCGTGTCGATCAGACGGATGAGGACGCCGATATCCACGTGTTCGCCTGCCGCCTGATGCATCTGATCCAGTGAGAATTCACCGGCTTGCAACTCCGTTGACACGGCTGTCCAATGCCTAAATCGGGAAATCGAAGCCAGAAGCTCTGTCGCCAAGGCAAATTGCAGGTGCTCGTTCTCTGCTTCGCGCCTGGCAATGATGATGGCGATTGTCGGCTTCCCTGGGATGCGGCTGTCGTGATCGCCTTGCGCAAGGTCGGGGTCAGCCGCCCGCTTTTCACCGTCGTTGCCCGGCTTGAGCGCCTCTAGAAGGTGGAGGATTTCTGCCGGTGGTCGCAGATCCATGTCCGCTTTGAGTTCGGCCGCGTAGCGGTCGAAGAACGCTAGGGCGCGGGCATAACCGCTTTCCTCACAGACCCTCCGAATGGTCTCCACCACGGCATCGTCGAAAAACGGATCAAGTTGCAGGATGCACGCAGCGATGGATTTGCGCTGTCTCGGGTCTGTCTCGGCCGCCAGCCAGGCTGCGAGCCGTGTCACCAGCCTGTCGGTTATCATCGTCGACTGCATTCTCAGCCAGTTGTCGAAGACAGGATCGCAATCGTCCAACCCGGCGCAAAGTCCATCCCTGGCTTTGGCCAGCAGGAGCAGCGCACCGTCATAATTGCGGTCGTCGAGCGCACGTTCAAGCTCATCGATGTCGGAACGGATTGCAGTCGGATCGATTCCCAGGACGAGCTTGTCGACCGCGAGGTAATTAAGCCTGGTCTCGCTTGCCAGGCGTCGGAGATCCTTTATACACTGGCGCAGTGATCCGCGCGCATGCTCCTCGTCCTGCTCGCTCCAAAGCAATGCCGCCAGTCGCCCGCGCGTCTCGCGTGACCTGCCGCTCAGTAACAGATAGGCGAGAATCGCGCAGGCCTTCCGCTTGCCCAACGAGAACGTCTCCGAGCCCTTGCGAAGCTCGAAACCGCCGATTAGCCTAATCGCCAGACCGTCTGTGGAAATTGTCAACTCCGCCGGCTATCGTCTCGGTCGCCAACGGGCGCCCACCGCTTACCCTACGTAAACAGCAGAAGCCAAGATATTGAAAGAGCCAACATGCTGTTGCGCGGGTCGCATTGGATAACGCTTGCTCTGCTGATGCATCACGACCGGCCGATGACGGTGAACCAAGACGACCCGACCTGGGACCGCCAGTCGAGTGAAGATGATTTGGATGTTTTGGAGAATCTGGCTGCGACCCTTGTCGCTGCGCCCGAGAATGGGCTGCCCCTTTTGCACTTCGCGACACGCTACGACATTGGCGTTGAAGTGTTCGATGTTCCGGGTGGATTCCTGGCTATGTCCAACATTGCTCCATTCGAAGGGAATGAGAAACGATTCACAGCAAGTGGCAAAGGCTTTGATGCCGGCACGGCCGTGCTGTCTTGCCTCGGAGAGGCCGCGGAGATTTCCAGCTGGGCCTGCAGAGCCGAAGACATCACGGCGTCAGCACGCATCGGCTCTCCAGGCGATGGAATGAGGATCGATGCGATTCAGGTGTTGGGCTTTTCGCTGGAACAGATCCGACATCGCGATCGGCTCAACAGAGTGTGGCGTGGCTGGGACAGTATCCCTTCAACGGATCATCTGAACAATCCCCAGCTATGGGCGTCCGTTCGCAGCTTCCATGACGATAGGGTCGCGCTTTGTCCGGCGTTTCTCTGCTATGGCCGCTTTGGTGACGTCGCATATGGCGATTGCAGCTTGAACGTCGACACCAATGGTTGCGCCGCTGGCACAACGCGGGCCGATGCAAGAACCCGCGCCTTGCTTGAACTCGTCGAACGAGACGCCACAGGGATATGGTGGCACCGAGGCTCCCTGAGAAAGCGGCTGGATATCGCGCGGCTTGATGACCAAGGCTTGGCGTCTCACATCCAGCAGCATCGCCAAGAAACGGGACGCAGGCTCTGGCTTCTCGATATCTCGTCCTTCCGCACGGCCATCGTGACGGCGGCGATCAGCTGCGAAGACAGTGGCGAGCATATGGCGGTGGGTTTCGGGTGCAGCTTCGATATGGTTGCTGCCGCCCGGTCCGCGTTTTTGGAATTGATACAATCCGAAGCTGCGATGCAGGCCCATGCCGAAAGGGCAGAACGGCCCCGTAATAAAACGATGAGCGATGACGATCGTCGGATGACCCGCTGGAAGCGTTTCGCTGACGTGCGCAACTTTCGTTTCGCCATCGGCAAGCCTGCCGACGGCCTGGAAAGCGCTGGCGAAAGCAACGTCACCGACCTGCTGAATGAAATCGGCGAAGTTTGTGGTTCGCAGGTCTGGTTCGCCGATCTTTCGCGATCCGAGATTGGTATCCCCGTTGCAAAGGCGATCTGCGAGGGATTATCCCATTTCAAAGCGCGCTGGGGCTGCCACCGAAACGCCGCACCTTCCATCGCAAGTGATTCGAGCAAAACAGCAGGCCGCCTCTCGCAGGCCAGAAAACTTTTGATCTAATTGTTACAGGCAATGACGACACGGTCACGTTGGAGACCCGCCGCCGGTTACAGGACGCTGATGAGGAAGCCGGCGTTACGATGGTGGGGCGGGGCCAGGACTTCGTGTACGTCGGGATTTGCTCAAGCAGGGGCTCCGAGTTCGCCGGGATCTCGTACAGCGGGGAAGTTGAGTGAACCCCTGTTGACTTGAGGGCGCGAACGCTGCTGTTTTGGGTCGCAAAGCCGCCCGACGGCTAGCGGTGCAAGAAGGGCGAAAAAAGCGGACTTTTGTCGAGATATTTAGGGCAAACTGAAGCAATCCGTGGGACCGCACACCGCCGATCAATGTCTGGATCTCTTAAGACGCTGGTGCGCGCGAACTCGGCAGATGCAAACTTGTGTCTCCAGATCGGTGTTCGACTATCCGGCTAAGGTTGCGCCCAGTCGCTTGGAAATCGAAACAATCCAGGCTCGCAGCTCAGGACCAAAAGGCTTCTCAAGAATGGCCCGATCCCAAGCCAAAAAATAAGGTTCCGGCAGCCTGATCCGCTTGTCGAACGGGGCGACGAGCCTGCCCGACGCGATATCGTCGGCAGCCATCGACAGTTGCGCCAGCACAAAGCCCCTTCCGTTGGCCGCCGCATCGATCGCCGCGCTCGACAGGGAAAAGGCCACTTCGCCGGATGTTCTGCGGTGCACCGCGCCGATGCTTGCGGCCCATTCCGCCCATGTCGGCGGCGAGCGGTGATCGCGGGCCCATTCGATGCTGAGAAGCGGCAGATCGAGAATATCGGCGGGCTTGCCGACCGGATGTTTCGCCAGCAGCGTCGGCGAGCAGGCCGGCACCACCCAGTCGGTGAACAGTTCGGTGTAGTGCTCGAAATCACGATATTTCGTGCCGTACGAAATACGGAAGTCAACTTGTTCGGCGCCCAGCCTTGGCTCCGTCTCGGCGCCCACCAGCCGCACGGTCGCGCCGGGGTGGTCGACCTGCCAATCCAGGAGCTGCGGGCCGATCCATTTGCTGGCCAACGACGGCAGGCAGGAGATGGTCAAAGTGTCCGCGGACCGGGCCTGTTCGATGAGATCCTGGGCGTCGCGAATGTGTTCGAAGCCGACGGCAACCGCTGCGTGGTAAACGCGGCCCAGCGCGGTAAGGGCGACACTCCTGCCGCGCCGTTCCAAAAGCCGCGCCTCCAGGGCGTCTTCGGCCTTGCGGATCTGCTGGCTGACCGCGCCGACGGAGACGCCGAGTTCGTTGGCGGCCGCCGTCACACTGCCACGCCTCCCGAAAGCCTCGAAGGCCTGTATCGCACGCAGTGGGGGCGTCTTCTTCACCTGGGCAACGATCCTGGGGTCAGCTTGATTTAGTTTTTCTAAAATAGAACGCAGATGCAAGCCCTATGTCGTCCCAGGCCCGCAAGATATTCGTTTAGGCGTCACAAGCTCGGGAGGACGCCATGTTTCTTCGAAACTGCTGGTACGTTGCCGCATGGGACCATGAGGTCGCCGACAGGCTGGTGCCGACCCGGATACTTGGCGAGGATATTGTCCTCTACCGCCGGACCGATGGCGTGGTGGCGGCGCTCGAGGATGCCTGTCCCCACCGCAAGCTGCCGCTGTCCATGGGCCGCATCAAGGGCGACACTGTCGAATGCGGCTATCACGGGCTGACCTTCGACAGCACCGGAACCTGTACGCGCGTGCCCGGTGCTGAAAAGATACCGCATGTGGCATGCGTTCGTTCCTATCCGATCGCCGAACGTTACGGGCTGCTGTGGATATGGATGGGCGAAGCGGCAAAGGCCGACCCCGCGCTGATTTTCGCGGTCGACCACTGGGGCGATCCGGCATGGGGCGTCAATCGCGGCGAGTCCATGGCGCTCGATTGCAACTACCTCTACATGACCGACAACCTGCTCGACCCCTCGCATGTGTCTTGGGTCCACCAGTCCTCCTTCGGCGGCGTTCAGGCGATGGAGGATGCGCCACTCGAAACCACCGTAGGCGCGGACGGCGTGACCGTGTGGCGCTGGGTGGTCGATGCCGCGCCGGCGCCCTTCTATGCGCCTTTCCTCAAATTCTCAGGCAATTGCGACCGCAAGCAGCACTACGAAGTGCGCTACCCCTCCAACGCCATCATCAAGGCGATCTTCGTGCCGGCCCGCACCGGCGGCGAGGGCAAGCCGCTGCACGAGGACGTGTTCCTCATGGACAGCTACAACTTCATGACGCCGGTCGATGAGAACCAGACGAAATATTACTGGTTCCAGATGCGCAATTTCGCCCCCGACGATTTGGAGGTTTCCCGCCAGTTCGCCACCTCTGTGCGCGGCGCCTTCGACGAGGACCGCACCGTGCTCAATGCCGTGCACAAGGGCATGGCAAACAAGCGCACGCCCAATCTCGATCTGAAGATAGATGTCGGACCGCTGCGCTTTCGCCGGAACCTGGCCAAGCTGATCGCCAGCGAGAGCCAGCAATTGGCAGCTGCCGAATGAATGCATTCACCGCTCGCGACACCATCGCAAGAAGCGGATTTCGCGACCTGAAAGTGGTCGCGAAGGTGCGCGAAAGCGCCCTCATCACTTCATTCCATCTCGAGCCGGTCGATCCACAGGACTGGCGCGACTTCCAGCCGGGCCAGTTCCTGGTGTTCCGGATTCCGGTAGCGCGGGAGGCCGCCGGCGAAAGGGGATATGTGCTGCGCAACTACAGTATCTCCTGTTCCCCAGACAGCGCTTCCTATCGGATCAGTGTGAAGCGTGAGGCAGCACCCGGGCCGGGGCTTCCCGATGGGATAAGCTCGTGCTTCCTGCATGACCGTATCGACGTCGGTGATGTGCTTCAGGCGGAAGGGCCGCGCGGCGATTTCGTGCTCGACAAGGCCAGCAACCGTCCAGTCGTGCTGCTCAGCGGCGGCGTCGGGCTGACGCCGATGGTGCCGATGCTGCATGCGTTGGCTTCGTTGCCGGACCGCCGTGCCGTCTTCATTCACGCCTGCGACAACGGCGATGTGCATGCCTTGCGCGATGAGGTGACCGGCCTGGTCTCGACCCGTCCCGGCCTGACCGCACACTTCTGCTACCGGCACCCGTCCGAGCGCGACAAGGCCGAGCAGCGCTTCCATAGCGAAGGCATGATTTCGCGGGACGTGCTGCAGCGTCTGCTGCCGATCGATGACTATGATTTCTACCTCTGTGGCCCGCCGCCGTTCATGCAGGCGATCTACGTCATGCTGCGCGAGCTTGGCGCGCCAAGGTATCGCATTGCCTACGAATTCTTCGGCCCGGCGACGCTGCTTGAGCCCGATGCAGTGCGAGTTCCCGCGGTTCCAGCGCAGCCGGCAAGGATCGAGCCGGCCGGGGAAGCGACAACCGTGGAATTTCGGAAGTCGGGCCTGACGGCCGTCTGGGATGGCTCGGCCGTATCGTTGCTCGACTTCGCCGAGAACCAAGGTCTGTTGCCGGAATTCAGCTGCCGGGCCGGCATCTGCGGCACATGCAAGTCGCGGCTGATCTCGGGCGACATCGCCTATTTCGAAGAACCGCTGGACGAGCTTGGAAGCAGCGAAGTGCTGTTGTGCTGCTCCAAGCCGCGCGGATCAGTCGTCCTCGATATTTGACAAGATTGCCGCGCGTGGGCGCGGGGAAACGGAAGTCGGGATTTGGAACAGTCGGTCAAACCAGCGTCGAGCCTGCCGCTCAATCCGCATATCGCCGCCTTGCCGCCCTACAATGCCGGCATGAACATCTCGATGGCGCGGGCGCTGAGTGGCCGCAACGATGTCGCCCGGCTGGCCAGCAACGAGAACCCGGATGGGTGTTCTCCCGCCGTCATGGCCGCATTGGCCTCCTCATCCTTCGAGCCATGGCGCTATGCCGATCCGGCCTGCACGGCGCTGCGGGCGGCGCTTGGCGAAAAACTGGCGATCGATCCTGGCATGATCGTTGCCGGCAATGGTTCCGAGGAGATGATCGCCGCCATCTCGCGCGCCGTCCTGGTGCCGGGCGCCTCGGTCGTCACCACGGTGCCGAGCTTCGGGCTGCATGAGATAGAGCCGCTGGCTGCCGGTGCCGATGTCGTCAAGATTGCGATGACACCCGAGATGGGGTTCGATCTTGCCGCGCTCGAAGCGGCGATCGCCGTTGGGCCACGGATCGTTTTCATATCCTCGCCGTGGAATCCGGTCGGGCCGGGTCTCGACCACGCTGGCCTGCGACGGCTGATCGGCGCCGTGCGGCCCGGCACGCTTCTTGTCCTGGACGAGGCCTATTTCGAATTCGCCGATCCCGGCGCGCCCGACGGCATCGAGGTCCTGCGTAACAGCAGCATCGACCATGTCGTGCTGCGCACACTTTCGAAGGCTTATGGCCTGGCGGGGCTGCGCGTTGGCTATGCCGTTTGTTCGGGCTTCGAACTGGCAAGAGTGATCGCGGCCGCCAAGACGCCGTTCAACGTCAATGCGGCAGCGCAGGTCGCCGCAATTGCGGCACTGGCCGACGAAAGCTGGATGAAGGCGTCGGCGGGCCGCGTCAGAGCCGAGCGCGTGCGCACCGCCGCCGCACTTACGGGCCTTGGTTTCCGGGTTGCCCAGTCGCAGACAAACTTCCTGTTCTTCGACTGCAAGGGCGACAGCTCCAGCGTTGCCGCCGGTCTCCTGAAGCAGGGGATCATCGTTAAGGCGTGGCGCGAAGCCGGCTACGAGCACTATCTGCGCGCCACCATCGGCTTGCCGGCCGACAACGACCGGCTGATCACGGCGCTTCAGGGATTGGCTGGGCGATGAGCGGCCACGCGTCTCCCAGGCAAACGAACTGGATCGAGCAAGCGGTGCCGTTGTCGGTTGTCGACGCGATCCGCCATGTCGTTGGCGCCTCGAATGTGCGGACCGGTGATGATGCCGGGGCGATCGACCTTGGTTCGAACGGGATGGATTGCGCCGCCGGCATCGTCGTTGCGCCTTCATCGACCGGTGAGGTTGCGGCGGTGGTGCGCATCTGCAGTCAAAATGAGATTCCGATCGTGCCGCAGGGCGGGCGGACCGGCCTGGTCGGCGGAAGTGTCCCGCGGCCGGGCGAGATCGTTCTTTCCCTGGCA
>NZ_RZQA01000230.1:0-7765 GCF_004022915.1 Mesorhizobium sp. M7A.F.Ca.US.006.04.2.1 | reverse complement strand
GGCATCCACGGCGAGCCCGGCATCGCGCGCGAAAAGTTGAAAAAGGCCGACGAGATCACCGACGAGATGCTGGACAGGATCCTCGACGAGATGGCGCCGGCGCGCGGCGACAAGGTCGCGGTGCTCGTCAATTCGCTGGGCTCAACGCCGCTGATGGAACTCTACATCATGAACCGGCGCGTGAAGCAGAGGCTCGATGAGATCGGTGTGTCCATCCACGCAAGCTGGGTCGGCAATTACTGCACCTCGCTCGAAATGGCCGGGGCCTCGATCACGCTGCATCGGCTGGACGGCGAGTTGCAGACGATGCTGGACCACCCCTGCGACTGCGCCATGTTTCGCGCCGGCTAAACCCACTTCTGTGGCAAGGACCAAGACATGACGACAATCGACACCGCCCGCCTTGTCGCGATGTTCGCGGCGATCGCAACCGCCATGTCCGCCGACAGGGACCGACTATGCGCGCTTGACGGGGTTATCGGTGACGCCGACCACGGCATCGCGATGGAGCTTGGATTTTCCGCTGCGCGCGATGCGGTGGCCGGACTGGACACCGCGGCGACCGATCCGACCACCTTGCTGAACACGGCGGCAAAGTCGTTCCTGAATGCGGTCGGCGCCTCCTCCGGTCCGCTCTATGCGACCGCGCTCATGCGCGCCGCGGCAGCCGTCAAGGGCAAGACGGCGCTCGACGACGCGGACGTGGTCGCCCTGTTCCAGGCCATGGCCAAGGGCATTCAGGATCGCGGCAAGGCAGAACCTGGCGAAAAGACGATGATCGATGCATGGGCGCCGGCGGGGCAAGCGGCGGGCGAAGCGCTGGCCTCAGGCAAGGATCTGGCCGCCAGTCTCAAGGCCGCCGCCCAGGCGGCAGAGACAGGCGCGGAAGCGACCAAAGCGATGGTGGCCACCAAGGGCCGGGCATCACGCCTCGGCGAACGTTCGCTTGGCCATATGGATCCGGGCGCTGCGTCCGCCGTCACCGTGATCGAGGCGATGCGGACCGCCTTGACCGACTGATCATCAGCGGACTTGCCGCGTCTTTCAGCGCTTGGCGTCGAGCTTGTCGACGGCCTGCACGTTCGCGGCAGATGGGCCATTCGGATCAAACTCGGAGGCAAGCCATGCGTCGGCGATCGATTTCGCCAGTTCGGGACCGATGACGCGGGCGCCCATGGTGATGATCTGGGCGTTGTTGGACTTGGCGGCGCGCTCCGCGGAATAGGTATCGTGGGTCAACGCGGCGCGAATGCCCGGCACCTTGTTGGCAGAGATGCTGACGCCGATGCCGGTGCCACAAAACAGGATGGCCCGGTCGTAGTTGCCGTCCAGGATTTCGTGGCCGACCGAGGCGGCGATATCGGCGTAGAAGCCGGCCTGGCTCAGGTCGACGACCTGCAACTCCGGCTTGGTGGCGAGATGCTTGGCGATGACATCGAGCAGCGGCTTGCCGGCGCTGTCGGCTCCGAGTGCGATCTTCATGATGATGAACTCCTTTGCTTTTGTCTCTGTCTCTTTGATTTGACGCAATTCCGGACGGAAAACCGCTTCACACTTTCCCGGAATTGCTCGCGCGGTTAGCGCGCGATGGCGGCCGACGCCTTTTTCAGAATGTCGATATAGCCTTCCGCTTGCCACGCCGAGCGGCCGATGAACAGGCCATCAATATGCGGCTGGCCGATAAGTTCGGCCGCGTTGCCGGGGTTGACGCTGCCGCCGTAAAGCACAGGCGTGGCAGCCGGCAGCCGGTCAGCGGCTACCTGCTTGATCAGCGCTTGCTGCTTGTCGGCATAGTCGGCGCTTGCGGGAATGCCCTTCTCCCCGATCGCCCAGACAGGCTCGTAGGCAAAGAGGATTTCCGCCTTCGGTTGATCGCCGCTCAGCTCCTGCAGCGCGCCGAGAACCTGTGCCGTCAGCACCGCCTCGGCGCGGCCTGATTCACGCTCGTCCAGCGTCTCGCCGACGCAGATCAGTGGCACGAAACCGTGCCTGACAGCAGCTGCCGTTTTCAGTCCGACAGTCGCATCCGTCTCGCCGAAATGCTCCCGGCGCTCGCTATGGCCGAGTTCGATTACATCCAGCCCGCAGTCTTTCAACATCACTGGCGAAATCTCTCCCGTCCACGCGCCGGCATCGGCCCAATGCATGTTCTGGGCACCTACCTTCACGCGGGTGTTGGCCAGTGCCGCCTTGACCTGGCGCGCGGCGGTGAACGGCGGAATGACGAAAGGCTGTATCGCCTGATCGAAACCAGGCACGAAGGCGGCCAACGCATCGGCGAACAGCAACGCCTCGGCAAGCGTCTTGTTCATCTTCCAGCTCGTGCCGACCCAATATGGGGCCATTGTTTTTCTCCTTCGATACTCTTGCGGCCGAAGCCGGCTTCCGGGCGACGTATTCGCTCAAGTCCGAGGCTTGAGACTGTCGCGGCCACTGTCGACGTAAGGCGCCCAGAAATCCACCGACTCGCGGATCATCTCGATAACCTGATGGTCGACTGGTTCCCTCTCCCTGAAGGAAAGTTCAAGGCAAATTTCGTTGTCGGTTCCGCCACCCTGCCGAACCGCGTCCAGCAACTTCTGCGGCACTATGCGGCCATCCTTGTTGTAGGCGGCCGTGAACGGCCAATGGCCGCCCTTGTTCATGGAAGACTGCTTGATGTGGATGATCGGAGATTGCAATGGAAACGCTTTCGCCCAGGCGTAGGGATCGGTGTCGGCAGGGTTGGGTGAGGTCACGTCGCCATGGTCGATATCGACCATCATCTTCATCGGTATGGGCAGCTTCGCTGCGTCGATGGCGCCTTGCAGCGTGACGCAGCTTTCGATCGTGTGGCCGAACTCGCGGCCGACCGACATCGGCTCCCAGAACAGGTATGTCAGCCCCGCCGCCCTGGCGTGTTCGGCAACCTCGCGCCAGCATTCGAGCGCGATATCGAGAAGTGCTGCCCGCCGTTGCGGATCGTCAAAGTCCTTGTAGGTGAAGATGGCGAACTGCGTGCCCATGCCTGGCGCGCCGAGTTCGGCGGAAATGTCGGCGAAGGTCTTGAACCAGTCGACATAGTAGCGCCGGACGTCGGCGTCCGGGTGGCCGAAATGGTTGAGCCGGCCATAAGGTCCGGTCATGCCGGAGGTGATCCTGACACCGGTCCGCGAAAGCGCGCTGTTGAACAGGCGCAGGAATTTGGCAATCGTGGCCGCCGGCCAGCCCGGATTGACGAATTCATGCGTCAACTGCACGTCGCGAATGCCGATGCCATAAGCAATCGCGTCGATCAAATCGTCTGGATCGGCGAAGCGATTGACCAGAGGATTGGTGTTGAGGGAAAGCGTGAAGGCCATCAGCCCGCCGTCGCCATGATGTTACCGAACCAATCTTCGAATGCTTTCCGCTCGGCCGCATTGATATGCAGGCCATGCTTTGTGCGGCGTTCCAGTATATCGGCTGATGTGCCAGCCCATTCGGTCTCGACCAGGAACTTTGCCTCCCGTTCATACAGATCGGGACCGAAGCGTCGGCCGAGATCAGCCTCGCTTTGCGCGCCGGCGAGCAATTGCCTGGCGCGGGTGCCGTAGCTTCGAGCGTAGTGCTTCACCAACGACGGGCTGAGCCATGAAAATTCGACATGCAGATCGCTCAGAAACTGCTCGAAGTCCGCATTGGGCAGGTCGCCCCCCGGCAAGGGAATTTTGGCCGTCCAGGCTTTCTTCATCGTCGGAAAGAATGGCTGGATCTTTTCCAGCGCGTGTTCCGACAGCTTGCGGAAGGTGGTGATCTTGCCGCCGAACACCGAAAGCAGCGGTGCGTTGCCGTTGGAGGCGTCGAGTTCGAAAATATAGTCGCGCGTCACCGCGCTTGGATTGTCGGCATTGTCGTCATAGAGCGGACGCACACCGGAGAAGCTGTAGACCACGTCCTGTGGCGTCAGCTGCCGCTTGAAATAGCGATTGACCACCTTGATCAGGTAGTCGACTTCGCTGGCCTCGGCGACCACTTCCTCGGGCCTGCCTTCGTAGGGAATGTCGGTCGTGCCGATCAGCGCCAGATCGTTCTCGTACGGGTTGACGAAGATCACCCGCTTGTCGTTGTTCTGGATGAGATAGGCCTGCCGCCCCTCCCAGAATTTGGGCACGACGATATGGCTGCCTTTTACAAGCCGGACATTGCGCGTCGAATTCTGCCCGGCGACGCGGCTGACAATGTCGTTGACCCAGGGACCTGCTGCGTTGATCAGAGCGCGCGCGCGGACTTTCGTGACGGCGCCCGTGCGGCCATCCTGCATGTCGATCGACCACAGTCCGCCTTCACGGCGCGCCGCGACACAGGCGGTGCGCGTGAGCACTCTGGCGCCTCGCTGCCTTGCATCGAGCGCATTGAGCAGCACCAGGCGCGCATCGTCGACCCAGCAGTCGGAATATTCGAAACCGCGCTTGAATTCGTCCTTGATCGACGCGCCTTCAGGCGAGGTCCTCAGGTTCAGCGTTCTTGTCCCAGGCAGCCGTTTGCGGCCGCCAAGGTGGTCGTAGAGAAACAGCCCGAGCCGGACCAGCCATGCCGGCCTATCCTGCGGGCTGTGCGGTAGAACGAAGCGCATCGGCCAGATGATGTGCGGCGCCGCCTCGAGCAGCACCTCGCGTTCGATCAGCGCTTCGCGAACCAGCCTGAACTCATAATATTCGAGGTAGCGCAGGCCGCCATGCACCAGCTTGCCGGAGCGCGAACTGGTGCCTTGCGCGAGATCGTCTTTTTCGCACAGGATGACGGACAGGCCACGACCTGCAGCATCACGCGCTATGCCGGCTCCATTGACGCCGCCGCCGATCACGAAGAGATCGACGACATCTGTTGTATTGCTCAAGATCTTGCTCCTGTGCGGTGCGCCATGCCCTTCCACACCGGCCGAAGCGCCTGGCGCGCCGCAACGAAGGAAGGGAAGAGCGCATCGTATGTTTGCGAAAGCGCCTCGTCATAGGCATCGCAGTCGCCGAGAAGCGGCGTCACCCATTCGGCGGCGCAGTCTTCCATGGAGCCGTAGACGCCGAGCCCGACCGCGGCCATCATCGCGGCACCCGCCGCGCCGGCTTCCTGGCGGCTGCTGGTGCGCACCTGCGCCCTTGTCGCCGCCGCGACGATGCGACGTAGAGACGGACTGCGCGCTGCGCCGCCCGACAGGCGGATCTCACTCGGCACGGCGCCCATCGCCTGGTAGCAATCGCGAGCGGCGAAGGCCAACCCCTCGAGCACGCCGCGTGCCAGATCGCCAAAGCCATGCTTGACCGAAAGGCCGATGAAGCCGGCGCGTGCGTCAGGGTCGACGAACGGCCCTCTTTCGCCGGCTAGCGATATGTAAGGCTGGTAGATCAGCGATCCCGGCTCCGATGCTTCCATCCAAGCGTCGAGGGCCTTCAGCAACTCGTCATGAGAAGGTTTGCCGCCAGCCGTGGCGAGCACGTCGCGCGCAAGGCCAAGCACCCAGTCTATGTTGAGCGTCGCCGCCATGTTGGATTGCAATTGTGCAAAGGCGCCCGGAATAGGCATGGCGATCGTGTAGCCGGAGCCATCTGCGTTCAGCACGACATCGTCGGGAGTGGCTGCGAAGCGCGTGTGTATGCCGGTCGAGCCGATGACCGTGCAGCCGACATTGCCCGAGGGATCATAGAGGCCGGCTCCGAGCGCCGTCATGACCATGTCGACGTAGCCCAGCACCACCGGCGTGCCTTCGAGCAGGCCGGTCTCCGCCGCCGCCGATCGCGATAGCGGATGATGGTCGGTGGTGCCTTCGAGCATGGGAGGCAACAGGCGGCGATGCGTCGTCAGATCCAGGATGTCGAGGGCTTCGTCGGAATAGGTGCGCGACCGAAAATCGCCGAAGGTGAAGGTTCCCTCGGAGGGATCGGTGGCGCGTTCGCCCGTCATCTTGAAGTAGAGCCAATCCTTGCAATGCAGTGCGGTGGCCGCCCGCTCCAGCATGTCGGGATGATTCTTTTTCATGAAGGCAAGCTGGGCGCCTTGCTGGCAGGAATTCAGCCCCGTGCCGGTCAGTTCGAACCGCCTGCGATCCCGGGGATCGGCGCGCATCTCGTCCACCAAATGTCCGGCGCGGGCATCGAGCCACAGCCAGGCGCGCGAGACAGGCATGCCGTCGCTATCGATCAGCCAGGTTCCGTCGCCTTGCCCGGTGATGGCCACCGCCGCGATTCGTTGCGCGAGGTCGGGAATCTTGGCCGCGAGATCGCGAACGGTCCGCGCCATGTCGCGCCAAGTCTGGTCGAGGTCCTGCTCGGCGCCGCCGCCTTCCAGCGTGACGAAGCTATTGGGCACCGACGTCATGGCGAGCTGCCGCCCGGACAGATCGAAAGCGATCGATTTGATCACCGACGTTCCCGCGTCGATGCCGATCAGCAGGTCTTTCATGCCGCAAATTCCGATTGGTTGCGAAGGCAGTTCACGAGGGCAGTCATTTCGTAGAAGAGGCAGGGGGTGTCCGCAAGGACACCCCCTGTGCAGGTATTACTCAGACAGCACGAAGGGTGCGGTGTACTTGTCGACATTGTCCTTGGTGATGAGAAGGCAATCGAACAGCTGCTTCTCGGTCGCCGCACCGGTGGCACCCGTCTTGATAAACGAGTCCGCCTGCTGCACGGCCTTGGCCGAGAAGATGGCGACCGGCTGAAGCACGGTGTACTGCAGTTCACCGGACTTGATCGCCGCAACCGCGTCCGGGGAGCCGTCGAAGCCACCGACCTTGATGCCGGCGAGCTTGCCAGCTTCCTTCAGCGCCGCAACCGCGCCGAGAGCCATTTCATCATTGCCGCTGATCACGGCGATGATGTCGGGATTGGCTTGCAGCATGCTCTGCATCTTGTCGTGGCCCTGGGTACGATCCCAGTTGGCGACCTGCGAAGCAGCCTTTTCGAGATCCGGGTACTGGCTCAGCACAGTCGCGTAACCGTTCGAGCGCGTGGCGGCATTGTTGTCCGACGGGGCGCCGAGCAGTTCGACATATTTGCCCTTTTCACCGACGGCCTGCACCCACTGCTGGGCACCGAGAGCAGCGCCCTGCGCGTTGTTGGAAACGAGCTGCCCCTTGGCGAGGCCTTCCTGGTTGATCTCGGCATTGACAAGGAACACCGGGATGTTGGCTGCAATCGCCTTCTTCACCGCACCGACAGAGCCGTCGGCGTTGGCCGGATCGAGAATGATCGCCACCGACTTGTTGGTGATGGCGGTGTCGATCAAATTGCTTTCGGTATTGGTATCGCCCTTGTGGGCGCCGACATTGGCCGTATAGCCAAGCTTCTCGGCCTCGGCCTTGGCGACGTTGCCCTCGGTCAGCCAGTAGGGATTGGCCGGATCGTTGACGATGATCGAGATCAGGCCCGCGGCTGACGCGGCGGCCGTGAACCCAACGACCATCGCGGCCGCGAGCAGACTTTTCAGCATGGTTTTCATGTACATTCCTCCAATGATTACGCGGTGTTGCTGCCAGTTCACCTGGCAGTCTTCCCTTGGGCAGGATTGGCCGGTTCGGCCTTCCCCCGTTTCTGAGAAGTCGGTTGGCCACCTGTCGCGCTTGGGAGCTTGCTGCGGCGGCGATACTGAACGGCATTGAGGAGCACGGCGAGCACGATGACCGCGCCGGTGAACACTGTCTGCCAGTAGGATGAGATGCCGATGATCACCAGACCGTCGGACAGGAAGCCGATGACGAAGGCACCGAGCAGGGTTCCGCGGATGTTGCCGCGGCCGCCGGTCAGTGCCGCGC
>NZ_RZQA01000022.1:0-18140 GCF_004022915.1 Mesorhizobium sp. M7A.F.Ca.US.006.04.2.1 | reverse complement strand
GTCAGATACATCCTGCCTTCGGCACGTGTCACAAGGGCCATGTCGATCCGCCAAACGCGCCGGACACCGAGCCTCGACCCGGCGTCCGGCAAATGGTTCATTTCTTGAGAAGGTCCTGCATGCCCGCCTTGGTGTGGGCGAGCGCATCCTCGAGGCTCTGCTGGCCGGACCAGTAGCCGGTGAACTCCTTTGCCTGCAGTTCATAGACCGGGAGCGCACTCGCGGACGTCGCTCCGGTCATGACATAGCCGTACTTGCTGGCGAATTCGCCGAGCTTGACGAGGTCGGGACGTTCCTTCGCAACCTTGGCGACGACATCGGGAGATAATGCCGGCGAACCGCCGCTGCGCGCATAGAGCAAGGCCGCATCCTCGGTGGCGAGCCACTTCAGGAACTTGACGGCGCCTTCCTTGTTCTTGGCGTTCTTGTTAAGGCCCAAACCAAGGCCGTGGATATGATCGGCGCGTCCGTCGGAACCTGCCGGTGGCGCGACGATCCCGGTCACCTCGGCGACGGCCGGGGATTTTTCGGTGCTGGTCAGATCCGCCGCCGCGGCATTCCACTGCAGCGCCGTCGCGGCCTGGCCGGATGCGAAGGCCGCGTTGGTTTCCGCATATTCGTAGCTCAGCGAATCCTTGGGCGAAGAACCGGCATCATAGAGTTTCTTGTAGAGTTCGAGGCCTGTCTTGTAGGCATCGGAATCCACCGTGACATTGCCGTCCTTGTTCATCCAGTCGCCGCCGTAGGAGCGCGGCAGGGACTGGAAGACCATCATGTTGAACAGCAGGTTCTTCATCTGCAGGACCGTGCCATAACGCACCGGGCTGTCGGGGTTCACCTGCTTGGTGAAATAGAGGGCGGTGGCCGCCCAGTCGTCCCAGGTCCAGCTGTCCGGGTCTTTCGGCTGCAGCGGCTTGCCGAGATATTTCTGGGCGATTTCACCATAGGTCTTCTTGGCGGCGTCA
This sequence comes from Mesorhizobium sp. M7A.F.Ca.US.006.04.2.1, assembly GCF_004022915.1. NCBI lineage: Bacteria > Pseudomonadati > Pseudomonadota > Alphaproteobacteria > Hyphomicrobiales > Phyllobacteriaceae > Mesorhizobium > Mesorhizobium sp. M7A.F.Ca.US.006.04.2.1. Next base: position 17,175 of record NZ_RZQA01000022.1, on the reverse strand, counting down.
TCCCCGATCAAGGCGTCGATGAGATCCTTGCGGTAGTACATGAAGTGCAACGAAAGGTCTGTCGGCACGCCGTATTGCTTGCCGTCGAACTGCATCGTCTTGAGAACGGATTCGCCGAAAACCTTGACCGCGTCCGTGCCAAGATCGACCGGCTCCATATAGGGCGCGTAGCGACCGAGCGAGTAGGTGGCGACGAGGTTCACGTCGAAGGCACTGGATCCGGCCGCCATGTCAGCCTGCAGCTTGTCGTAAAAGCCTTCCCGGTTGAAGAACAGCAGCTCCACCTTGTCGGCATCGCTTGCCTGCTTGTTATAGGTTTCCACGGTTGCCCGCAGTGCGGTTTCCTCGGACCCGCCAGGCCAGCCGAGCACGGTCACGGTTGCGTTGGCAAAGGTCGGCAAAGCTGTCCCCGCGAGGAGGGTGGCCATAAGCGCAAAAGACGTCCTGCTCAATTTCATGATCGTTCCCTTCTTTTTTGATGATTTTTGCATGGCATGACCGGCGGCGCCGCTACCTTGCCCATTCGGCAAGATCGGCAACACCGATGACGCCGGCGTGGCCCGCGAGCTTCGCCGCAACGAGATTGGAGGAAAGGCGCGGTGGAACCTCGCCCAGATGCGCGCGCACCCGGTCGAGATAGCCATCGGCAAGACCGATGCTGCCGCCGATGACGATCGATTTCGGATCGAACATCATCTGAATGTCCCGGCACAGCGTCGCGACCCGCGAGGCGCTCCGCGAGACGATGGCGTCGGCCCAGGCCTCGCCCTTCAGCGCACGCCCGAACACATCGGCGGCATCGGCCTTGAAGCCGGCTTTGAGGGCCTGCGAAGCGATCCAGCGGCCGGAGGTGCTGTCTTCGAGTGGGGCCTGGTCTGCAGACAAACCACGGATCAGACCGAAGTGACCGGCAAGACCGGACAGCAATCGGCCGTTGCAAACGATGCCGCCGCCAATTCCGGTCGAGATGGTCAGAAAGACGATGTCGCAACCTTGCCCGGCGCCGAATTTGTATTCGCCCCAGGCGGCTGCCTGGGCATCGTTGAACGCACAGACGGGCTTGCCGAAAACAGCGGATGCCCTTTCGACCAGCGGGTAGCCGTCGGGAATGCCAAGCGTCGCCGGATTCAACGCCGACCAGCGTCCATCGTGCACCAGCCCCGTCACCGCAATACCGATACGACTGAAGCGGCTTGACCAGGCTGACGTGCTTTGCGCAAGGGATGCCAGCCAGGCGTCGGGTCCAGCCTCTCGCGCGGTAGGCACGATCATGTCCTCGACCACCTTGCCGCCGCTGACCAGCGCGGCCATGGTCTTGGTTCCCCCGATGTCGATGCCCAGCACGGTTGGGCCAAGCACGGTTTGCGTGCCCCTTGCCGCATAGGCCCCGGAAATCGCCTGGTGGAACCACGAGGTGACGTGCTCGGTACGGGTGATCGCCGATCCGACAACCACGGCACAGGCGCCGGCGCGCGCGGCGGCGGCCGCCTGCTCCGGCGACCGGATACGCCCTTCGGCGATGACGTAGGGGCTCAGGGTTCGCATTTGAGCGATGAGGGCAATGTCCGGATCCTCCGGCTCCGGCCCGCCGACATAGCCGGAAAGCGTCGTGCCGACGAAATCGACCCCCGCGGCAAGGGCCCGGCGCGCATCGTCAAGGCAAGAGCAATCGGCCATGGTCAGCTTGTTCCTGGCCTTGACGGCTTTCACAAGCGCTTCGACAGGAATGGGACGGACACGGTCCGTCGCATCGAAAGCGATGATATCGGCGCCCGCCTCGGCCAGCGCCTCGACATCGGCCAGATAGGGCGTGATGCGCACGGGGCTGTCGGTCAGATCGCGCTTGACGATACCGATGATCGGCTCGCGGACGGCCAGGCGGGCGGCCGCGACATAGGGCACGGATTCGATGCGCAGGGCCTTGGCTCCGGCTTCAAGAGCGGCCCTGGCAAAGCCCGTCACGAATTGCGCACTGTCCATCGGGCCGCCGGGAACCGGCTGGCAGGACACGATGAGACTGTTGGCGATGTCTTCCCGCTGCACGTCGGCACTCCCCTGTCGCCATCACGATAAATGGAAAATACCAGATTACAACCAGTTCATAACTGGTATTATCTTTGCAGCTCGAAGACGAAGTCGTAGACGTCTCCCTTGTAGCGTGTCTCGCAGTATTCCACGATCTGTCCGTCGGCGAGAAAGCAGCGGCGCTCGGTCATCAGCAGCGGTGCGCCCATCTCGCAATGAAGGTGTCTTGCATCCTCCAGCGATGCGCCGCGCGAGCGCATGCGCTGGATTGCCCTCTGAGGCAGGAAGCCGCGTGCATCTAGCGCTTCATAGAGGGAGTCCTGAACCATCTCGGGCGAAGGAAGGAAGCGAACCGGCACGGCCGAGACCTCGACGGCGATCGGCGCGCCATCGGCCGTCCGCACGCGGCGCATGCGGATTACATTGGTGTTTGCGGCAATACCCAAAGCCATCATTTCGGCTGGCGATGGACGGCTTATCTGTTTGGAAAGCCATAGGCATCCAGGCTTCAGGCCGCGCGCCAGAATGTCCTCCGAAAAGCTCGTCAGCGTCGAAAGCGATTTTTCGACCCGCGACCCGATCTCGGTTTTGGAACCATGCCGGCGATTGAGCTGCCCTTCCTCTTCGAGCAACGCCAGAGCTTTTCTCACAGTGACACGCGAGATCGACAGGGCTTCCGCCAGAACCCGCTCGCCCGGCAGAACCGCGCCGGCCTTCAAAGCGTTGGAACGGATCGCTGCCTCGATCGCCGATTTCAACCGTCGGTAAAGCGGCACATCGGAGGCTGTCGCTTCCATCTCCCGACTGACAAGCCCGATCAGGTTCACGGTTGTCATTGCTCTTCCTCCCGCGCGAGAAGCACCCAGGATCAAAACATTCCTGACTGGACCCATACTGGTATTATCAATCCGGTGCAAACGTCCCGCGGGCGGTGCCTCGTCTGCGCCGTCAGCGCACCACGACCCCTCAGCGAACCCGCGGTGACAGCTTCATGGAGATGCGATCGCAGGCAGCACGCAGGACCTCCAGAGTAAAGGCATGGCGGCTTTCACGCGTATGGCGATTGATATAGGCGACGATAATGGAGGCGACGGCGCTGCCGTCCGGTCCGATGACCGGACAGCAGATATCGGTGATGCCGACGAAATCACGGCTCTCGCGCATCCAGTAACCGTCCGCGCGGATGGTACGAAGCTGCTTTTCCAGCGCCTCTCGATCCAGCGGCGCCGGCGAATGTGCCGCACATTCGTCGATCATCCGCGTCGCGACCTTTGGCGGCTGGAAGGCAAGGATCACATGGCCGGAGGTCGCGTCGGTGGCCAGGCGGCCGTAGCCGAGGCGCAGCGTGAACGCCATGTCCTCGCCGCCGGGAACGGCCGCGGTCACGACGGTCAAGCCATGATTGAAGACGACCAGGTGCGGCGACTGATTTGAGTCCCCGGCAATCCGCGTCAGCTCGGGCATTGCGGCGGACATGAGATCCTGAGCGCTCGGCGTGTGCAGCCCCAGCTTGAAAAGCTTGTCGGTCAACGAATAGGCGTCGGTCTCGGCGTTGCGCTCGATATATTGACGCTCCTGGAGCGCGATCAGCATCCGGAAAATCTCATTCTTCGAACGACCGAGGCCTTCCGCGATCTCCTTCATCGTCAAGGGCGCCCGCGCCTCCGCCAGCAGCTCCAGGACATCCAGACCCTTCGTCAGCGCCGGGGCCGAATAGGTCGGTTTGCCACTCTCTTTTGCGTCATCTGCCATTCGAAGAATCCCCGGTGGTCCACGCACGATAGAGACAAGAAATCGGAATTGCCATTGGTTTTATATCCAAACTTGACACCATATATAAAACTGTCATGATGACGGGGACAATGAATTTCGAGGCCGACCAATGACCGTACAGAGACCAGCAAACACTGTCCGCGCGACCATCACGCCCCGGAACAACAGTGTTTACACGTCGGTCGATTTCGATCGCGAGGGCAAGCAGATCGGCTTCTTCCATGTGCCTCAATCGCCGCACGACGATGCCTGGGGCACGGTCCGCGTTCCGCTCGCCGTCATCAAGAACGGCGACGGTCCGACGGTCCTGATCGAGGGCGGCAACCATGGCGACGAATATGAGGGGCCGATCGCGCTCGGCGAGCTTCTGCGCGAGATCGAACCACGGGATATAGCCGGTCGCATCATCGCGATTCCGGCCATCAACATTCGGGCCGTCGAGGCCGGCACCCGCACCTCCCCGATCGACGGGTTGAATTTCAACCGCAGTTTTCCAGGCGATTTCAACGGCACGCTGACAAGCCAGATAGCGGCCTATGTGCATGACATCCTGTTTCCGAAGGCCGACTATTTCCTGGATCTCCACTCCGGCGGTTCGTCCCTGATGATCCTGCCGAGCGCGATCATCGAGCCCTCCCCGACCGCGCAGGGGCATCGCAAGAACATCAAGGCGACGCTCGCCTTCGGGGCGCCGACCGTTGTCATGGTCGACAATCTCGGTGAAACCCGGACCTCGACCGCGTCCGCCAATCACCAGGGGCTGATCGTCATCGGCAGCGAGATGGCCGGCGGCGGCCTTGTCAGTCCGGATGCGTTGGCCATCTGCCGCAGGGGCATCCGCAATGTGCTGAAACATGCAGGCGTCCTGAAGGGCGCGCCTGACATTGCCCCTGGCGCCAACGCACGCGTGCTCAAGGTGCCCGGAAGCGAAGGCTATCTGCTTTCCGAGGAGGACGGTGTCTTCGAACCCTTGAGCCCGCTCGGCAGTGCCGTCAGCAAAGGCGACCTTGCCGGACGCATTCACTTCCTCCACACGCCGTCGCGCGCGCCCATCGATCTCCTTCACCCCATCGACGGCATCGTTTTCGCCAAGCGTCAACCCGGCCGCGTGCGCCCGGGGAATTGCTGTTTCGTGCTGGCCAACGAATATCCGGAGGCACTGACCGATGAGCCATGAAGACATCATGGCGGCTGCCCGGCGCATTGCCCCCTTCATACGGCGCACCCCGGTCGTCAAGCTCGACCATGCCACGGGCGCGAACCTCCAAAATGATGTCTATTTGAAACTCGAATGCCTCCAGGTGAGCGGCTCCTTCAAGATCCGGGGCGCCACGAACCGGGTGAAAACGCTCGAGCCGGGCCGGATCGAAAACGGACTGGTCGCCGCATCCGGCGGCAATCACGGCCTGGCCACCGCCTATGTGGCTGCCCGGGCCGGCGCTCCCGCCACCATCTACCTGCCGAACAATGCAAGCCCGCTGAAGGCGGAAAAGCTGCGCAAATGGGGCGCTGACGTTCGCTTCGAAGGCAAGGTCTGGGATGAAGCGCATGAGGCTGCATTGGCCGAGGCAAAAGCGCGCGGCGCCTTCTACATGCATCCCTTCGCCGATGCGCAGATCGTGTCCGGCCAGGGAACCGTGGCGCTGGAGATGGTCGACCAGATTCCCGATGCCGACATCTACATCGTCGCGATCGGCGGAGGCGGCCTCATCAGTGGCATGTCCGAAGTCCTGAAGCACGTCAAACCCGACGCCAGGATCGTTGGTGTCGAGCCGACCGGTTCACCGACCCTTCACGCCTCCCTGACTGCCGGCCGTGTCGTTCGCTTGCCCGAGATAACGACGAAGGTGGCGACCATGGCCTGCGGCCGCACGGACGAAAGTATCTACGAGATCGTCGCCAAGCACGTCGACGACATCGTCCTTGTCGAGGATGCGGACATGCAGAAAGCCGCTGAATTGCTCTGGTTCGAATTCGGCATCGCCGCCGACCTCAGCGGCGCGGCATCGCTGGCCGCGTTGATGAGCGGAGCTTTCAAGCCACCGCGCGGCGCCCGCATCGCCGGGCTTGTCTGCGGCGCCGGTGTCGAAGGCCTGAACGGCTGAGGTCGAGAAAGGCCGGTCCACGCAAGACGCGGCCCGACATGGATACGGCACGAGTGCCGCGGAATACCGCCGGAATGCCTGTCGCTGGGACGGTCGTCGTGCGGGACATGAAAAAGAGGCGAAGAATCGTCCTGTCGCAACAAGAGGAGAACTGAAACATGCGCATTTCCCTGAAAGCATCCATTGCTCTGCTTGCACTCGCCATCGCAACGCCCTCGCTTGCCGCGGAAAAGGTTCTTGGACTTGCGGCAATCGACTTGCAGAACTCCTTCTTTGTCCGCATGAAGGAAGCCGGCGACGTGGCTGCCGCCGACTATGGGGTGAAATCCACCTGGCAGAGTGCCGAGGGTAGCCTGGAAAAACAGGTCAGCATCATCGAGAATTTCATCAATCAGGGCGTCAGCGCGATCCTGATCGATCCGATCGACAAGAACGCGGTCATTCCGGTGATCCAGAAAGCCACCGCCGCCGGCATTCCGGTGATCACCATGGGCAACAAGGTCGAGGCAGGCTCGAACTATTCGACGCTCTATCCGGACTACGACAACATGTCGATGGTTGCCCGCGCGCTCGGCAAGTCGCTTGGCGGCAAGGGCGAAGTCGCCCTGCTCGTCGGTTCGCGTGGCAACTTCGTGTCCGACACGCGCGAAAAAGGCTTTGTCGAAACCCTGAAAAAGGAGTTTCCGGACATCAAGGTCGTCGGCATCGAGCCGACCGGCTGGGACGCAGCCAAGGCAACGAATGCCGCCCAGACATGGCTCACCACCTATCCGGACCTGAAGGCCATCGGCTGCATCTCCGACAGCCTTTGCCTGGCAGCCGATTCCGTTGCCAGTTCGATGGGAACCCAGCTGCTCTACGGCGGCTATGACGGCGACGCCGAGATGAAGCCGCTGATCGACGACGGCAAGATGGTGATGGACGTGCTGACCGGCGCCTATCGTGTCGGCTACTGGAACATCGCCGTTGCCGCTCGCCTGGCCAACGGCGAAAAGCTGCCGCAGGATCTCTACATGCCGACCTATTTCGTGACCTCGGATGCGACGGCGGCGAAGCTCAAGGCGGATGGCCTCACCTTCGAATACATCAACACCGACAAGGAGGCGGTGGAAGCCAAGAACTATACCGAGCAACTCGGTCCCAAGGTTCCGGCGACCGCCATGACCCTGGCAAAGTAACAGCCTAAAGCGGCTCAAGCGCCGGATGACATGTCATCCGGCGTCCCCTTTTCCTGACGATCGCCGTCGCCGCTTCCGTGGTGACCGCGCATGATGCTCGATAAGAGGACCGACCCATGTTCCAGTCCTGGACCTCTCCGTTACTACGGCGCAACGAACCGGTTCTCATCGCGGTGCTGCTGGTCGCCATCGCCGTCTTCGGCTGGATCGATCCGCGCTTTCTGTCGACCGGCAACCTTGTCAGCATCGCGCAGCAGAGTGCGGTCATCGCCCTCATCTCCTTTGCCATGACGGCCGTGATCATCGCGCGCGGCATCGATATTTCCGTCGGCAGCAACCTCGCCTGTTCCGGCATCGCCGCGGGTCTTGCCTATACGGCAACCGGCTCGGCGAGCCTGAGCCTTCTCGCCGCGATCGGTGGCGGTGCCGCGATAGGTCTGCTCAATGGAGCGCTGATCGGCTTTGCCGGCATCTCTCCCTTCATCGCAACGCTCGCCACCATGGCGTTCGCGCGCGGCCTGGCGCTCAGTCTCTCCGGCGCATCCAGCATCGCGGTCGCCGATCCGGTCCTGCTTTTCGCCGGACGCGAGACAATCGGCCTGCTGCCGGTCTCCGTCATCATCGCCGCCATCTGCCTGGGCCTCTGGTGGTTCGTGCTCAATCGAACGGTATACGGGCGTTGGATCTATGCGATCGGCGGCAATGCGGGGGCGGCGCGGGCCTCTCTGGTTCCCGTCGACCTCGTGCGCATCTCCGTCTACCTGATTGCCGGTGCGACAGCCGGGCTCGGCGCGATCCTCACCATCGGCCGCCTTGGTTCGGCACAGCCGCTTGCCGGCACCGGCCTTGAATTTACAGCCATCACAGCCGCGATCATCGGCGGCACGAAACTCTCCGGCGGCCAGGGCTCGATCTGGGGAACGGCGATCGGGGCGCTGCTGCTGGGCGTCATCAACACCGGCCTGTCCTTCCTGCAGGTGCCGCAGATCCTGATCTATTTCGTGACCGCGAGCCTCATTCTGGTGGCCGTTCTCACCAGCCAGCCGGAGAGTGTCGCCGCCTTGTTCAAGACCGGTGGCCGCAAGTCCACCCCGTCGCCCCGCAACACCGCCGCAACATCGGTCGGCAAACACAGCATCGCCTTGCGCGGGCTTGGCAAGTCTTTTCCGGGCGTCAAGGCACTCGACGGTGTCAGCTTTGCCGTCTCGGCTGGCGAGGTGGTGGGACTTGCCGGCGAGAACGGGGCCGGGAAATCGACACTGGTGAAGTGCATTTCTGGTCTGCATCGCCCGGACGAGGGTGAGATCGTCATCGACGGCAACGCCGTCCAGTTCCACTCCCCCAGCGATGCCAAGGGCATCAGCGTCATCCATCAGCATTTCAGCCTTTCGCCGGACCTGACGGTGGCGGAGAATCTCTTCATCGGCCGCGAACCGCACACCCGCCTGGGATTTCTCGACCGGGCCCGGATGCGGCGCGATGCGAAGGCCATCATGGACGAGCTGTCGCTCGATATCGACATTGCCGCGGAGCTGCGAACGCTTTCCGTCGGGCACCGGCAGATGGTGGAAATTGCCCGTGCCGTTCTGTCCGATGCCTGGTTCTTCATCATGGACGAGCCGACCAGCGCGCTCTCCAACCGCGAGCGCGACCAGCTCTACGACCTGATCGACAGGCTGAGAGCTCGCGGCGCCGGCATCCTCTACATCTCGCACAAGATGGAAGAGATCTTCAGCCAGTGCGACCGCGTCGTCGTTCTGCGTGACGGACGCTTCATCGGCGAGCGCCAGACCAGCCAGACCAGCGAGGCCGAGATCGTCGCCATGATGGTCGGGCGCGATGTCGGCGACATCTTCCCCTATCTCGAAGCGCAAGTCGGCGAAACCGCGGTCGAGATCAGCAACATTTCCGATGGCAAGCTCTTGAAGTCGGCCACGCTCAGCGTGTGCAGGGGCGAAATCGTCGCGCTCGCCGGCCTGATGGGCAGCGGCCGCTCCGAAGTGCTCAGGCTGATTGCCGGCCTCGATCCCATGCATGGCGGCACGCTCAGAATTTTCGGCGGGCAGCAGACCGGCGGCGACACCAAGGCCGCCAATCGCGCCGGCATCGTCTACATACCGGAAGATCGGCATCTGGAAGGCTTCGTCGGCACGATGTCGATCAGGGATAACCTGTCCCTCGCCTGGATTCGCGACAACAGTCACTTCGGCCTGCTCAGACCTCGCCGCATCCTGGCTCTCGCGCGCGATCTCATCGGCTCACTCGGCGTGCGGCCGGCCCAGCCCGACAAGATGACCATCGAACTTTCGGGCGGCAATCAGCAGAAGGTCGTCATCGGCAAATGGCTTGCCACCAAGCCGAAGATCATCCTGTTCGACGAGCCAACGCGCGGCGTCGACGTCGGCGCTAAGTCCGAACTCCATCACCTGATCGCAAGATTGAAGGCCGAAGGCGCGGCGATCCTCATGGTGTCGAGCGAGTTGCCCGAGGTTCTCGGCGTGGCCGACCGCATCGTCGTCATGCGCGAAGGCCACTCTGTCGGCACGCTGGCGCGTGGGGCGACGGAAGAAGACGTAATGACGCTGGCCTTTGGTGATCGCACGATCACACCACCAGCCTGCTCACCCCGGCCAGCATCCAACCTTGCACCATGCCTGTGAGGAGAAACCCTTTGAGCAAGTTGAAGATCGCCATCGTCGGTGCCGGCTACATGGGCCTCCTGCATGCGCAGGTGGTTGCCGCCAGCCCTGTCGCGGAACTGTCGGCATTCGTTGATCCGAACGCTGCCTCGGGAAGCAAGGCCGCGTCCGATTTCGGCGTCCGGCATTTCACCGATGCCGCCGCCGCGCTGACTGCCAATGCCGTCGACGCCTACATAGTGGCGGCACCCGATACGCTGCATGAAGACGTCTGCCGCACTCTGCTCGATGCCGGCAAGCCGGTGCTGCTCGAAAAACCGATGGCTCATGATCTTTCCGCTGCCAAGGCGATTGCGAAAGCGGCGGAGAGAAACGGCGCGCGTCTGTTGGTCGGCCACATCCTGCGGTTCGACCCGCGCTATTGCGAAGCCGCGGCAGCGGTGAAATCCGGGCGGATCGGCGAGCCGATCCACGGCAGCAGCGGCCGGTTCACCAATCGCGAAGTCGGTCTTCGCATGAACGGAAATTCGAGCGTCTGCTTCTACCTCGGCGTGCATGACGTGGATGCGCTGCAATGGATCTCGGGTTCGGACATCATCGCCGTCTACTCCCGTCCGGTCGCCAAGCTCATGCCTTCGCTCGGGGTTCGATCCGAAGATGCGATCTTCTCCACCGTCGAGCTGTCGAACGGAATGAGCGGACAGCTCTACTTCGGCTGGACGCTGCCACCGACCATTCCGACCGGCATCTGGGCACGCACGGAAATCATCGGCACCGAAGGCATGATCGATCTCGACGTGCGCGACCACGGTCTACGTATCCTATCGCATGGACAGTGGTCGCAGCCCGACGCCTTGCACTGGCCGACCGTCAATGGCCGCATCACGGGGGATCTCTTCGAGGAGGTCCACCATTTCATTTCCGCGGTTCGCGACGAAACCCCTTTCGTGATGCCGCTCGACGACGCCCTGCGCGCCGTCGCCGTCAATGATGCAATCCTGCGCAGCGTCAAATCAGGCCTGCGCGAACCGGTCGAAGATTGGCACATCCGATGAGAGAACCCTCATGACCCGCCAACAGAACATTTGGTGCAGGCGCTTTCTCGACCTCTCGCCGTTGATCCTGCTGGTCATCCTGCTGGCGATCTTCGCGCTCATCGACGCCCGCATCGTTTCAACCGCCAGCCTCATCAACATCGTCGCCCAGGCGACCCCGATCGCCATACTGGCGCTTGGCGCCCTGATCGTTCTGCTGACGGCAGGCATCGACCTGTCCGCCGGCGTCGGCGTCGCCTTCTGTGCCGTCTTCATCGCCAGCCTGATCGACGGCGGCGCCAGCCTGCCGCTTGCCTTGCTCGTCGGCTTTGCCGTGATGGTGGTGATCGGCCTCGCGAACGGCGCCGTTATCGCACTGTTGAAGATACCGCCCTTCGTGACGACATTGGCCACAATGGTCGCGCTGCAGGGCGCAACGCTTGCCGTTGCCTCCAAAGGCGTCCTGATGCTGAAGGATCCGACGCTTCGCGCGGTCGGCATCGAACGCAGCTTCGGCATTCCCAATGTCATTTTCGCAACGCTGCTGATCGTCGCCGTAGCAGCAATCCTGATGCGGCACAGCCGTTTCGGGCTGCGTACCTATGCGCTCGGGTCGGATGCCGGAGCCGCGGAACTTGCCGGCATCCCGGTGACGAAACACACGATCCTCGTCTATTGCGCCTCCAGTATCTTCGTCTTCCTGACAGCCGTGATCATGATCAGCCGGGTGCCGGTCGTGACGCCCAACATCGGCGGGACCTCGCTGCTTCTGGACGCGATCGCCGCGGCCGTACTTGGCGGCACCAGTATTTTCGGCGGCAGGGGAACGGTGTGGGGCGCGGTCGTCGGCGCGCTGATGACGGCGGCGATCTCGTTCACCATCCTCGTTGGCGCCACGCCGATCACACCGAACGAGTCGACGACGCTGGCGTTGATTGCCCTCAACGCGGCTTTCGTCCTGATTCTTATCGCGCTGGTCGGGCGTGAGGTGCACCGCATCCTGATGGCGCGCCGGCATGGCAAGGCCGCTTCGCGGCTGCATGTGCGCATTGTCGCCATGTTCGCCCTGGTTGCCGCCATTCCGGCCATCATGGTGGCCATCATCGCGTCGATCACGCTCGACATCGGCCTCGACCGCTGGTTCGAGATCCGCACCAAGACGATCGTCAATTCGTCGCTGTCGATCGCCGACGCCTATGTTCAGGAAAATGCCCGCAACCTGCAGGGTACGACACTGTCCATGGCCTATGATCTCGATGCGTCACGCACACTCTACGGCCTTGATCGTACCGGCTTTCTCGACCTGATGAACAAGGAAGCCGTGGGCCGTTCGCTGGCTCATGCGGCGCTGATCAAACCTGACGGCTCTTTCGTCATGAGCGCCAAGACCGACACGGATTTTGCCATGCCTGAGCCGCCGGAAGGCGCCGTGGCCAGCGCTGCCGACGGCAAGCCGGTGCTGATCGAGCCGAAAACGCGCAACATCATGGGCGCCATCGTCAAGCTGCGCGAGATCGAAGGGCTCTATCTCTATACCATTCGCCTCGTCGATCCCGAGGTCATCAAGGCACGCCAGATCGTCAGGTCCAACACCGACGAATATCGGGGGCTGGAAGACAACCGCCGTACCTCGCAGGTGGCCTTCGCGCTGCCCTATCTGTCGCTGACGCTGATCATCATCCTGTCCGCGATCTGGACCGGCATTGCGGTCGCCGACCGTCTGGTGCGGCCCATTCGCCAGCTCATCGGCGCCGCCGACGAAGTGGCGACCGGCAATCTCGACGTCGCGGTTCCGGTCAGGCCCTCGGACGGCGATGTCGCCTCGCTCGGCGATACGTTCAACAAGATGCTTCTCGAACTGAAATCGCAGCGCAACGAGATCCTGTCGGCCAAGGACCTGATCGACGAGAGGCGACGCTTCTCCGAAGCCGTGCTTGCCGGCGTTACCGCCGGCGTCATCGGCGTCGATCCCTACGGCATCGTTACCATCGTCAATCGCTCGGCCGAAGCGATGCTGGCCATATCCGCCAGCGCAGCCCTTGGGCAGAACCTTTCCGCCGTGCTGCCGCATGTCGGCCGCGTCTTCGAAATCGGCCGCAAGTCCGGCAAACCCGTCTATCGCGAGCAGGTGACCTTCTACCGCGCCGGCGCCGAGCGGACCTTCAACGTTCAGATCACCATCGAGGCCGGCGATGACGGCTCGGAGGAAAAGTCCTATGTCGTGACGGTTGACGACATCACCGACCTGGTCCAGGCGCAGCGCTCGTCGGCTTGGGCGGATGTGGCGCGGCGTATCGCCCACGAGATCAAGAACCCGCTGACGCCGATCCAGCTCTCGGCCGAACGCATCAAGCGCCGCTATGGCAAGGTGATTACCGAGGACCGCGAGGTTTTCGACCAGTGCACCGACACCATCATCCGGCAGGTCGAGGATATCGGCCGCATGGTCGACGAATTCTCGGCTTTCGCGCGCATGCCGAAGCCCGAGATGAAGGCCATAGATCTGCGCGAATCGCTGCGCGAGGCCTCGTTCCTGGTCGAGGTCAGCCGCGCCGACATCACTTTCGAGCGGATCTTCGGCAGCGAGCCGCTGAAGGGCACGTTCGACAGCCGGCTGATGGCGCAGGCTTTCGGCAATGTGATCAAGAACGCTGCCGAAGCCATCGACGGATTGGAACAGAAGGACGGTTCGCACGGCATAATCCGGATTCAGGCCGGGCGCCAGAATGGTGTGATTCGAATCGACGTCATCGACAATGGCAAAGGCCTGCCGCGCGAGAATCGCCAACGGCTGCTCGAGCCCTACATGACCACACGCGAGAAGGGCACCGGACTTGGCCTCGCTATCGTCAAGAAGATCGTGGAGGACCATGGTGGCAGGCTGGAACTACACGATGCTCCTGCGGACTTCCACGATGGGCGCGGCGCGATGATCAGCATCATCCTGCCGCCTGCGGCCGCAACGGCTCCGCGCGGCGAAAGCAGGGCGGAAAACGAAAGAGAAACTGAAAAGGTCGGTAATGGCGTCTGATATTCTCATCGTCGATGACGAGGAAGACATCCGTGAACTCGTCGCGGGCATACTGAGCGACGAAGGTCACGAAACCCGCACGGCATTCGATGCCGACAGCGCGCTCGCTGCTATAGCTGATCGCGCGCCGCGGCTGATTTTCCTCGATATCTGGCTGCAGGGCTCGCGCCTGGACGGGCTGGCGCTGCTCGACGAGATCAAGACCATGCATCCGACCTTGCCGGTGGTGATGATTTCCGGCCACGGCAACATCGAAACGGCGGTCTCCGCCATCCGTCGCGGCGCCTATGACTTCATCGAAAAACCGTTCAAGGCCGACAGGCTGATCCTTATTGCCGAGCGTGCGCTCGAGACCTCGAAATTGCGGCGCGAGGTTTCCGACCTCAAGCTGCGCAGCGGCGAAACCTTCGATCTGATCGGCATGTCGTCGGCGATGAGCCAGTTGCGTCAGACCATCGAACGCGTCGCGCCGACCAACAGCCGCGTGATGATCATCGGCCCGTCTGGCTCGGGCAAGGAACTGGCCGCGCGCGCCATCCACACGCTGTCGGCGCGCAAGGGCGCGCCTTTCGTGACGCTGAGCGCCGCCAACATCACGCCCGAGCGTATGGAGATCGAACTGTTCGGCACCGAATCGAATGGCGTCGAGCGCAAGGTCGGCGCGCTCGAGGAGGCCCATCGCGGCATCCTCTACATCGACGAGGTGGCCGACATGCCGCGCGAGACGCAGAACAAGATCCTGCGCGTGCTGGTCGAACAACAGTTCGAGCGGGTAGGGGGAACCAAGCGGGTCAAGGTCGATGTCCGCATCATCTCCTCGACCTCGCAGAACCTCGAAGCGATGATTGCCGACGGTCGTTTCCGCGAGGATCTTTACCATCGCCTGGCGGTGGTTCCGGTCATCGTCCCGGGACTGGCCGAGCGGCGAGAGGATATTCCCTACCTCGTCGACAACTTCATGAAGCAGATCGCCCGCCAGGCCGGCATCAAGCCGCGCCGTATCGGCGACGATGCGCTGGCCGTTCTGCAGGCTCACAACTGGCCAGGCAACGTTCGCCAGCTGCGCAACAATGTCGAGCGCCTGATGATCCTGGCGCGCGGCGACGACGTCGATGCGCCGATCACCGCTGATCTGTTGCCGGCCGAGATCGGCGATGTCATGCCGCGCACGCCGAATCAATCCGACCAGCACATCATGGCGCTGCCGTTGCGCGAAGCGCGTGAGCAGTTCGAGAAGGACTACCTGATCGCCCAGATCAACCGGTTCGGCGGCAACATCTCGAAGACCGCCGAGTTCATCGGCATGGAGCGCTCCGCTCTGCATCGCAAGCTGAAGTCCCTGGGCGTCTGAGCGCGTCCAGCCGCCGCGCGTGGTCCAACCATTTGCCGGTTACGCCCGCGGTGGAATCGCATAAGAAAGCCCGAGAATTTCTGAGGGGTCGCCAATGCCGCGCATTGCCTATGTCAACGGGCGCTATGTCACGCACGCCGACGCTGCCGTGCATATCGAGGATCGCGGCTATCAGTTCGCCGACGGTGTCTATGAGGTCTGCGAAGTGGCGCGTGGCTTCATCGTCGACATGCCGCGCCACCTGGCCCGGCTGAACCGTTCGCTGACCGAATTGTCGATCGCCTGGCCGGTCACCTCTCACGTGCTGCCGCTCATTCTGCGTGAGGTGGTCAATCGCAACCACGTCGCCAATGGCCTGGTCTACGTGCAGGTGACGCGCGGCGTGGCCAGCCGCGACTTTGTCTTCCCTTCCGCAGACACCAAGCCGGCCCTGGTGGTCACCGCCAGGAAGGCCGACCCCGCAGCCGGAGCAAAGCGAGCCGAGACCGGCATCGCGGTCATCACCGTGCCGGAGAACCGCTGGGACCGCGTCGACATCAAGACCGTCGGGCTGCTGCCCAATGTATTGGCCAAGCAGAAGGCAAAGGAAGCCGGTGCGCAGGAAGCCTGGTTCGTCGACGATGAAGGCAACGTAAAAGAAGGCGGCTCGTCCAATGCCTGGATCGTCACCCGGGACGGCGTCCTGGTCACCAGGCCGGCCGAGCATGGCATCCTGCGCGGCATCACCCGCACGACCATGTTCGAAGTGGCGGCCAAGCTTGGCCTGAAGATCGAGGAGCGCGGCTTTTCCGTCGCCGAGGCCAAGACGGCACGCGAGGCGTTCATCAGTTCCGCAACGACGATCGCCATGCCGGTGGTGGCCATCGATGGCGACACGGTCGCCAATGGGCACCCCGGCTCAATAACACTTTCGTTGCGGCAAGCCTTTTTTGACATTGCGGAAAAAAGTCCAGCCTGATAACCGCACAGGTGGAATGAACATCAATATATCTCGTTCTGCTTGTCGTTACTGACGACAAGACGGTGTTTGCGAGCTTGACATGCGCCCGTTAATTTGGCGCATTGGCTTGCAAACCGAAGGGGATCGGCGAAAGACAAGAACAATGGCGGAACGATCGCAAAACCTTCAGGACCTGTTCCTGAATTCAGTTCGCAAGAGCAAGAACCCGCTCACCATCTTCCTCATCAACGGCGTGAAGCTGACCGGCGTGGTCACTTCGTTCGACAATTTCTGTGTGCTGCTGCGCCGCGATGGTCACTCCCAGCTCGTCTACAAGCACGCCATTTCCACGATCATGCCGAGCCAGCCGGTTCAGATGTTCGATGGCGAGGAAAGCCAGGGCGCCTGATTGGCACGTGAGAAAGACGCGGACGCCACCGTTCGCGGGAAACCAGCGCATCACCCCGGGACTGAGGCCAAGGGCCCGACCCGGGCCGTGGTCATTGTGCCCGTCCTTACCCGCCACCAGCGCAACGACGACGAGACCAACCGCCCGCGGCTGATGCGTTCGGCTGATGCGCGTCACGACGAGGCCGTTGGCCTTGCCCGCGCCATCAACCTTGATCTGATTCACACCGCGGTGGTGACCGTCAACGATCCGCGCCCGGCGACGCTGCTCGGCAGCGGCAAGGTCGCCGAGTTCGCGGAAATCGTCAAAGAGGGACTTGCGGAAGTGGTCGTCGTCGACCATCCGCTGACCCCTGTGCAGCAGCGCAATCTCGAGAAAGAGCTGAACGCCAAGGTGCTGGACCGCACCGGGCTGATCCTCGAGATATTCGGCGAGCGTGCACGCACCAAGGAAGGCACGCTGCAGGTCGAGCTCGCCCATCTCAACTACCAGAAGGGCCGCCTCGTGCGCAGCTGGACCCATTTGGAGCGTCAGCGCGGCGGCGCCGGATTCCTTGGGGGCCCCGGCGAAACACAGATCGAATCCGACCGGCGGCAGTTGCAGGAAAAGATCATCAAGCTGAAGCAGGAGCTGGAAACGGTGCGGCGCACGCGCGACCTGCACCGCGCCAAGCGCAGGAAGGTGCCGTTC
>NZ_RZQA01000229.1:0-7791 GCF_004022915.1 Mesorhizobium sp. M7A.F.Ca.US.006.04.2.1 | reverse complement strand
CGCCTGGAACGACGCTTCGTCCAGCGTCCGGTCGAGACCCGGCAGCACGATGGCGCCGCCGGGCAGGCGCGCGATCGCGGCAAGCAATTCGGCCGTCGCTGGTATCGAGCCGGTCGAGCCTGCGGCGATGACCGGGCCGGCGGGCGGATTGCGCAGCAGCCGCGCCGCCTCGGCGCGGATCAGCGCACTGCGATGCGCGGCCGGATTGGAGCGGTCGCTTTCCGCGAGGAGTTTCGGCCAGGCTTCGGTGACGATGCCGAGGAATTCGAGCGTCACCTGCCACCATCCGGCGAGATTGCCGGTCACCAGATCGGTGAGCTTGGCCCAGTCGGTGCCTTCCGTTTCGATCTCGTCCATCAGCCGGGCGAGATCGCGCGCCAGCCAGATCGCGTCGGCGGTGGAAGCCGGGATGACGATCTCCTCGGCGAAAAGGGCGGCGACATGCGCCGGCAGCCGGCGTTTCCAGGCGCGCACCAGCGGCGTCAGCAGCAACAGGCGTTCGGTTGCCGAAATCGGCGGCGCGAGATCGATGGCCGCCGATGCCTCGGTCTCGAACGCGGCCTCATCCTCGTCGAATTCGCCGAGTGGCCGGATGACCGGCAGGATCGCCGAGCCGCCGCCGCCGCGTGCCGCCAGGCTGTCGACGAAGACACCCCGCAAGGCACGCGCGGCACGGCGTGTCGGCACATAGATAGTGACATCGGCCAAAGCGAGCGGGTCGCCGTCGAATCGAAACCCCGGAACAAGACGGCCGGCAAGCAGCGCCTCGGCAAGCGTCGGCAGAAACGGCGCTCCGGGCGGGATCGAGAAGACGCGGCTGGAGCCGCTCATTGCGACTCGATGAGCGCACCGGCGACCGCCGCTTCCGCGAGCGGTACGGCATCGGGCGTGCCGACGGTGATCCAGTGGCCATGCATGGGCATGCCGAACAGGCGCCCTGCGGCGATGGCGGAATCGAAATAGGCGTTGAGCGAGTGCGGCCCGGCCGGTGCGCCCTTGAACAGGCGCGGATCGACGATCGCCGCGCCGGCATAGATCAGCCCCGCCGGATCCCCCTTTGAACGCCGCAAGCCGCCATCCGGCGCCACCAGGAAATCGGTGCTGCCGCAGTGTCCGGTCGCCTGTTGGAGATCCGCCAGCATCAGCAGAATATCCATTTTCGCCGCGTCCCATGCAAGGGCGAGGCGCTGGAGATTGAGAGGACCGTCATCGATCCAGAAGGTGTCGGCATTGAGGATGTAGAAGGGTCGCTCGCCCAGTTCCGGCAGCGCCTTGACGATGCCGCCGGCCGAATCGAGCAGTTGTTCGCTCTCGTCGGAAATGACGATTTTTGGCGCGCGGCGCGCGGCGACATGGGCGACGATCTGTTCGGGAAAATAGTGGACGTTGACCACGGCCTTCGCGACACCGGCGGCAGCCAGGCTGTCGAGGCTCCAGTCGAGCAACGTCTTGCCGGCAATCCTGACCAGCGGCTTGGGAATGGTGTCGGTAATCGGCCGCATGCGTTTGCCAAGGCCGGCGGCAAGTACGATGGCGGTGTCCGGTCCTGCTGTCACAGCGCTCGCTCCTCCAGCAAACCGTGGGCGTCGTAGAACTCGCGCAGGCTTGCCAGCGCCGGATGAGACAAGGCTCGGCGCAGATAATCGCGAATGCGCGGCAGGTGTTTTAGATAATAGGGCTTGCCGTCGCGCTTTTCGAGGCGGACGAAGATGCCGAGGATCTTGGAATTTCGTTGCGCCGCCATGATGGCGTAGGATTCCAGGAAGCTTGCCTCGTCGAAAGCACCGGCTGCGTGGCGCGCCGCGACATAGGCATCCAGCGTCTTTCTCTCGATCTCGGGCGACATCGTAACACGCGCGTCCATGGCCAGCGAGGCGACGTCATAGGCGGACGGGCCGATCAGCGCGTCCTGGAAATCGACGATGCCCAGCCGATCATGCCCTGAACGGTCGCCGCGCCAGATGATGTTGGGCGAATGAAAGTCGCGCAGCATCAGCGTATATTCGCGGCCGTGCAGCCGGTCGAGGAGCGCGCCCCATTGCTTGTGGTAGCCGGCGCGCAAGGCACCGCTTGCCGGGCTGCCCGTTATTGCCGGCACGTACCAGTCGACCAGCAGATCGGCCTCGATCATCATGGCCTCGCGGTCGAAAGGCGGGACATCGTGGAAGCCGCCATGCCCTGTTTCCAGGCGCTGCGGCCAGGTCCTGCCATGCATCATGGCCAGCAGCTCGGCCGCCGCCGCGCAGCGCTCGGGCAGCGGCTGGCCATCGCTGCCGAGGAACCCTTCCGAGCCAAGATGTTCGAGTAGCAGGAATCCCTGCTCCTGGTCCTCGGCATGGATTTCCGGAACGCTGACGCCGCCTGCCTTCAAGGCGCGGTCGATGGCGACGAAAGCGGAAACCGACTGGGCGGTGTGGGCGATCTCGGCATAGGGCTTGCCGTCGCGGACCGGCGGGCCGAGCACCAGCCGTGGCGAGTTCATCAGCACTTGCGGCTTTTGGCCCGGCAGCGAAACGATCTCGTAAGAGCGGGCAGAAGCATCGCCAATGAAATGGCGGCGCTGCGCTTGCGCCCAGCCGGCGCTCACGAGAAAGTCGCGCATGGCCAGCGACCGTGCGGCCCGATCGAAGGCAGGTCCCTGCCCCGACAATCGTGCCAGCCGGCCGTTGCCATGCTGGACGAGCTCGATCAGGACCGTGGTTTTCGGCAGATGGGCTTCCGCCCGCTCCGGCCATTCGACCAAAGCAGCACCTTGCGCCAAGGCTTCGTCGAACCCAAGCTCATCGATCTCGTCGGCCGAGGACAGGCGGTAGAGATCGAAGTGATGCACCGGAATGCGGGTGTCGTAGCTCTGCACCAGCGTGAAGGTCGGGCTCGGAACGTCGAGGCCGGCATCGTCGGCCAAGGTCCTGATCAAGGCCCGCGCCAGCGTCGACTTGCCGGCGCCCAGATCGCCCTTCAGGGCAAGCACGTCGCCTGGGCGCAGCGACAGCGCCAGATCTTCGCCCAGCCGCGCTGTCTGGGTCTCGTCGGCGAGTAATCGCTCCAGCACCAATCCGGTCATCGAACGCGCTACTCGGCCGCGGCACGGATGCCCGGCATGTCTGGAAAGGTGCAGATGACGGTCGTGCCCTTGTCCTTGCCGGTTTCGATGCGAACGCTGCCGCCATGCAGCTCGACGAAGCTCTTGACGATCGACAGGCCGAGGCCGGCGCCGCGCCGGCGGCCACCATTGGCGCGCGGCTCGAAACGGCGGAACACCGAATCGAGCACATCGGGCGGCATGCCGGGACCGTCGTCATGGACCGAGAATTCCACCCCGTCCGCCAGATGGCGGCAGGTGAGCCGGATGGTGCTGGCTTCCGGGGCGTAATTGGCGGCGTTGCTGAGCAGATTGTAGAGGATCTGGCGGACGCGGACCTCATCGCCGTGAAACGTCTTCGGCGCCGAGGCTGCTTCGACCTCGAGCCTGATCGAATGCTCTTCCAGCCGGTCGGCCACCAGTTCGGCCGCAGCGGCGATGGTGCGATCGACCTGCACCTCGGAAATATCGAGCTGCATGATGCCGGCGTCCACCGTCGCCAGGTCGAGTATGTCGTTGACGATGGTGAGCAGGACCGCGGAGGAGGAGCTGACATGCTCGACATATTCCCGCTGCTTCTGCGTCAGCGGACCGGTCGTGGGCTGTGACAGGAGTTCGGTGAAGCCGATGATGTTGGTCAGCGGCGAGCGCAGTTCATAGGAAACATGCTGGACGAATTCGTTCTTGAGCTGGTCGGATTTTTGCAGCGCCTCGTTCTTGTCCTTCAGCGCCCGCTCGACATGGACGCTGTCGGTGACGTCGACGAAGGTCATCATCACCTGCCCGTTGGGCAGCGGGATCATGGCGTAACTCAACACGTTGCCGTTGTTGAGCTCGGTCTGTCCGTGGCGGTCGCGGCGCTCGTCGTCGAAGCCGGTGACGGCGGCAACAAAGCCGGGCCAGGGGCTGTCCGCCGCCTGCCGGTCGCAAAGGTCGCGGATGGTGGAAACATGGACGCTGGGCTTGGCCGCTTCGCCGCTCAATCCCCAGAGCGTGGCAAAGGCAGGATTCGACAGCCGGAGCCTGCCGTCGGGTCCGAACACCGCTACGCCTTCGGCAAGATTGTCGAGCGTCTCGCCCTGGACCCGCACCGCTGTCTGGTAGCGGCTCTCGAGGTCCATCTTCTCGGTGAGGTTCTCGAACACCCAGGTGACGCCGCCCTTGGGCTGCGGGTTGGCGACGACGCGGATGGTCTTGCCATCAGGCAGATGCCACCAATGTTCCTGGGATTCCACAGCGCGATAGGCGCCGAGCAGGCCTTCCTTCCAGCGGCGCCATTCAGGCTGTTCGGCGATCTTGCCTTCGCTGCGCAGCCGGTCGAGCAGCAAGGCATTGTCTGGAGCGCTGTGCAGGAAGCCTGCGTCCAGGCCCCAAAGCTTCTGGAAGGCCTGGTTGAAGAACCGCAGCTTCTCGTCGGTGTCGAAAATGGCGACCGCCGTGTTGAGCTGGTCGAGCGTGTCGGCGTGGCTTCGCACCGTCCGTTCGTATTCGCCGCGAACGGCTTCGATGGCACTGGTGTCGCAGGCAAGGCCGGCCGAGCCATCGCTGCCGGCGAAATCGGTGACCGCGAACACACGGCGATCGCCTTCGATCACGGTGGACAGCGATTGCTCGAAAACCGGATGCGTCCTGTGCTGGGCGGCAATCGCATCGCGCGCCTGGCCGCCGAGGAACTCTTTCTTCTCCCGAACCGCGGCTTCGGCATTTTCGGCTTCGACGGCATCGGCATAGGCGCGGTTGACCCACCTCAGCCCGCCATCCTCGCCGCGGAGCCATGCCGGCATGTTCAGCGCGTCGAGCAGGCCGATCATCGTGTCGTGGTCGGCGGCCAGCCGCTGGTTCTCGATCTTCAGCCTGGCCTGGCTGCGCTGCGTCTCCGAGAGCGAGACGAAACGCACGAGCACATGCGCGGCACTCTTGCGGCCATGCACTTCGAGCGGCGCACCGGCCTGCGATTCGATGACCAGGTCGAAGGGTTTGGCCTTTTCGCGCAATCCCGCGACGGCATGTTCGAGTGCCGCCGCCGAACGCGGCATCAGCCAGCGGCCGAAAGCAAGAAAAGCGGCCCTATCCTCGGGAGCGCCGCTTTCGACGGGCAATGTGCCGATGAGCTCGGGCTTCTTGTTTTCCGCAGCCCAGACGACGACGCGCTGGTCGCGCAGATTGAGCAGCGCCTCGGAACGGCGGAGCGCCGCGTTGATGTCGGCGAGGCGGCTCCTGAGTTCGACATTCTCCGCCGAGGTGCGGGCTCTTTCGCGGATGAGAACGATGGCCGATATCAGTGCGGCACCCGTCACGCCGACGAACACTGCAAGCTGCATGACATCAATGGCACTCACCGACAGTCCGGCGACGCTGGCAACAGCGGTCTCGGCATGCGCGGCGGCGCCGGCCAAGGGCCCCGCGAGCGCGGAGGTGGCAAGGAATGTCGACGCGCGGGCGCGCCAGGACAGGCTCCCCCCTTCCAGGGCGGAGCCAGCAATCCCCGAATCGTCATGGCCGCCGGAAACGGCCCGTCCCGCTATGTGCGGGTGTTGCCCCGGCATGTCTTGGTCCTCTCCGCCGCCTGAATGCAAGACCGCCCTGATGCGTGCCTCTCTTGACCCTCTCGGGCTGGAAGCATCGCCGAATCACCTGACAATAACCCCTCGCCGAATCGGCGTGAAGGCTGATGGCGCGCAAAAATAAGGCCGGGCGAAAAGTCAATCGCCCGGCCTCAATATCTGGTAGTAATTTTAGCTTTGGTTAATAGCGGTAGTGTTCCGGCTTGAACGGACCCTGCGGCGTGACGCCGATATAGGCGGCCTGTTCACCCGACAGTTCGGTCAGGCGGGCGCCGAGCTTGTCGAGATGCAGGCGGGCGACCTTTTCGTCGAGATGCTTGGGCAGGACATAGACCTGGTTCTCGTACTGGCCGGGCTTGGTGTAGAGCTCGATCTGCGCCAGCACCTGGTTGGTGAAGGATGCCGACATGACGAAGCTCGGGTGGCCGGTGGCGTTGCCGAGATTGAGCAGCCGTCCTTCCGACAAAAGGATCATCCGCTTGCCGTCCGCGAAGGTGATCATATCGACCTGCGGCTTGACGTTGGTCCATTTCAAATTGCGCAGCGCGGCGACCTGGATCTCATTATCGAAATGGCCGATGTTGCCGACGATGACCATGTCCTTCATAGAGCGCATATGGTCGAGGGTGACGACATCCTTGTTGCCGGTGGTGGTGATGACGATATCGGCGGTGGGGGCCGCATCTTCCAGCGTGACGACTTCAAAACCGTCCATCGCCGCCTGCAGGGCGCAGATCGGATCGACCTCGGTGACCTTGACGCGGGCGCCGGCGCCCTTGAGCGAGGCCGACGAGCCCTTGCCGACGTCGCCATAACCGCACACGACAGCGACCTTGCCGGCCATCATCGTGTCGGTGCCGCGGCGGATGCCGTCGACCAGCGATTCCTTGCAGCCATACTTGTTGTCGAACTTCGACTTGGTGACCGAGTCGTTGACGTTGATTGCGGGGAAGGGCAGCAGGCCCTTCTTCTGCAGCTGGTAGAGGCGGTTGACGCCGGTGGTCGTCTCTTCGGTGACGCCGCGGATCGCCGCCTTCTGCTTGGTGAAGAAGCCGGGCGAAGCCTTCAGGCGCTTCTTGACCTGGGCGTAGAAATATTCCTCTTCCTCGCTCTGCGGGTTGGACAGCACGTCCTCGCCGGCCTCGGCGCGGGCGCCGATCAGGATGTACATGGTGGCGTCGCCGCCATCATCGAGGATCATGTTGGAGAGGCCGCCATCGGCCCACTGGAAGATCTTGTCGGTGTAGTCCCAATACTCCTCCAGCGACTCGCCCTTGACGGCAAACACCGGGATGCCGGCCTCGGCGATGGCCGCGGCCGCATGGTCCTGGGTCGAGAAGATGTTGCAGGAGGCCCAGCGGATATCGGCGCCAAGCGCCTTCAGCGTCTCGATCAGCACCGCCGTCTGGATGGTCATGTGCAGCGAGCCGGTGATGCGCGCACCCTTGAGCGGCTGCTTGGGGCCGAATTCCTCACGGCAGGCCATCAGGCCCGGCATTTCGGTTTCGGCGATCTCGAGTTCCTTGCGGCCCCAGCCGGCAAGCGAGATGTCGGCGACCACATAGTCCTTGCTACCCGTCATGGCAGTACTCCGATGCGAATGTTGTGCTTGCGAATTTGTTGCGGACACGCCCGCGCCGGTCGGCGCGTCCAAGGGCGCGAATTGCCGGCCTGACTAGCAGATCGGAGCAAGGACGACAATGGGATATAAAGAAATCTTTATCCCTGCATGTCTCTCGGACGCATATCGCGCTCTACCAGATCAGCATTCCTCGCCGAAGCGGGACGCCACCAGTTGCTCCAGGGCGTCGATGACCTGCTGGGCCTCCGGCCCGCTGGCGGTGACGCGGATCGAATAGCCGGGGCTTGCCGCCAGCATCATCAGGCCCATGATCGAGGTGCCGCCAACCTTGACGCCATCCTTCTCGACATGCACCGAGGCATCGAAGCCGCTGGCCAGCTGGACGAACTTCGCCGAAGCGCGCGCATGAAGGCCGCGCTGGTTGATGATGGGAAAATCCCGGACTATCTGATCTTTTTCCGGGGACAGCGCGGTCATTTGCTGCTCAGGAGCTGGCTGGCAACATTGATGTATTTGCGACCGGCGGCCTGGGCCTCATCAAGGGCGGCCGCCATGTTGTCGCC
>NZ_RZQA01000228.1:0-7794 GCF_004022915.1 Mesorhizobium sp. M7A.F.Ca.US.006.04.2.1 | reverse complement strand
GCGTTGAGGATAAGCCTTTGGCGACGCCTTGGCAAATCGCCGTGCTTTGCGGCCGCCTAGCGCATGTCGGCGTCGTCTATTCCCATTCGAGTTCGGCAAATGCGGCCGTTGCGTTGCGCTCGTTGTAATCGTCGAACAGGTGCCAATTGTCCCGTTCGCTTCCGCCTGCGGTTTTGACTGCTTCGCGCAGCGGCGTTCCGTCGGCGATCGCCTTGCGGATATCGCGCGCCAGAACCTCGAAATAGCGTCGCTCCCCCGCCAGTGCCTGTGGCCAGTCGGCCGTTACAGGACCATGACCTGGAACGACGCGCGCGGCGTCGATCGCGGTGAGTGCATCCATCTGGCGGAGCCATCCAAGCAGTGATCCGTCGAGCGTCGGCAAGGAGCCCATGAACACCAGATCGCCGGCAAAGAGCGTTCTGGTCGTGGTATCGAATACGGTCAGGTCGTTGTCGGTGTGCGCCGCCTTCCATGCCCGCAGTTCGATCGTGCGCCCGCCGAGGTCGAGTTGCAGGTGATCGTCGACCAGCCTGGTCGGCGACACGATCTCGACCCCCTCCATCAGCGCCTCGCCAAGCTGTTCGCGATAGTTGTGCAGATAGAACGCGCCACGCGCGTCGAGGGCGCGCGGCAGATTGCGGTGACCGACGATGGTCGCGCCGATCTCCCGGAATGCCGCATTGCCGAAGATGTGGTCGGGGTGCATGTGGGTGTTGACCAGGAAGCGAACCGGCTTTGCGGTTACCTTTCCGATCGCGGCGAGAAAGGCGTGCGCCTCGATCAGGCTGCCACCGCTGTCGATGACGGCAACCGCATCGGTACCGATGACGGCGCCCAGATTGCAGATCGCACCGTCGTTGGCGGCGGTCATCAATTCATCCGTGCCCTGGAAGGCGAAGACGCCGTCGGCGATCTGCCTGAGCGAGAATCCCAGGTTGCCAGCCGCGGCTCGTCCGAGGCAGCACGGCATCAAGGCGGCGCTGGCGGCGGTACAGGCGAAGCCACGCACAAGCCTGCGTCTTAGCCGATCGATCGACATGAAGGCCTCCGATATGCATTTCACCTGCAGGCGATCAGGTGACGTCCGGAAATCTATGATGGAACGACCGCAGAAGGTCGCTCATCACCTGCGAATTGCGATGTTGCCGTGGCAACCGTACGTCGAACACGCCGAGCACATGGGTTGGCCGCGGCGCGAGCACGATGATGCGGTCCGAGAGCATCAGTGCCTCGCGTAGATTGTGCGTCACCATCAAGGCGGTCGTGGGCCGTTCCGACCACACGGTCAAAAGCAGATGCCGAAGCCGCTCGGCGGTCTGTTCGTCGAGCGAGACAAAGGGTTCGTCCAGGAAAAGCACCGCCGGCTCCGTGGCGAAAGCCCTGGCAAGTGCTGCCCTGCGCGCAAGGCCGAGCGACAGTTCGGCAGGATAGAGCGAGCGCATGGCCGCGAGGCCGAGCGTGTCGAACAGCCCGTCGAGATTTTTCGCCCTCAAGCTTTTCGGCAACGCCAGCCTGACATTCTGCTCCACCGTTCGCCACGGCAGCAGGGTCGGTTCCTGGAATACGGCGGCGATGCGGTTCGAACCTCCTTGCGGCAACTGGAAGGAGCCGGAAAAGTCTTTGTCCAAGCCAAGCAGGATACGCAGCGTCGTGGTCTTGCCGCAGCCCGACGGTCCAAGCAAGCAGGCGAATTCGCCTTGCCGGACCTCGAAGGAAAGGTCCTGAAGCGCCGTGATCGAGACGCCTCGCGCGGACCTGAAGGTCTTTTCGGCGATGTCGACCTTAAGCGGGACGACGGCGCCAACGGGTTGCATGTCGTTCAACGGGCTGCACCAGGAGAAGTTCAATGACAAGCATCACCGCCACGAAAGCCAGCGTGTAGGCAAGAATGGCGGCGACATCGAAAAGCTGGAAATAGAGATGGATCTGGAAGCCGACACCGTTCGAGCGGCCGAGCAGTTCGACGACCAGGACGATCTTCCAGATGAGGGCGATGCCGGATCGCGACGCGGCGGCAAGATAGGGCTGCAATTGCGGCAGCAGGATATGGCGGATGCGATCAAGGCGGCCGAAGCGATAGACGGTGGCCATTTCGGCGTAGCTTGGATCAAGCGTCCTGGCGCCTTCACGCATCGTCACCACGACATTCGGGATCTTGTTCACTGCCACCGCGCCGATCGCCGCCGCCTCGTTGAGGCCGAACCAGATGTAGCCGAGGACGATGACCACCAGCGCCGGGATGTTGAGGAACAGGATCACCCACGGGTTGAAAAAACGGTCGACGCGACGATAGCTGCCGAGCAAAACGCCGATGACGGATCCGATGATCATTGCGACGATATATGCTGCGGCGACCCGGCCGAGGGTCACGCCGAGATGGTAAAAGAGGTCGCCGCTCGCAGCCTCCCTGAGAAGCACCTGCCAGACCTGCCCAGGTCCTGGAAAGGCACGGCTTGGCCAGACGCCTGCCGCAAGGTTCCACAGCAGGCAAAGCCCGAGCAGGGAAACCGCTACGGTCAGCGCGGGCGCCAGTGCCGTCGCCAGGCTGCGTCGGCCGGACATGCTCGGCGGGGCATCACGCGTGCCGTCGGTTTCCGATGCGGTCATTTCCAGGGTTCCTGCCAGAATGTGCCGGGCGCCATCTCCGGCGCGCTGCCGACCAGCTTCGCGCCGCCGATCGCCGCCAGCACATGGTATAGCCTGCCGGCGTCAGCCGCTTCCTCGGCGACCGACCGTCTGGGAATGCCCTGACGATAGCGATCGCGCAGTTTTTCCAGTTCCTTGCCTTCCGCGCGAATGATCGGCGCCAGGCGCAGCCATTCGTCATCGGATCTGGCCAGCAAGTCCTTGGCTTGCGCGGACGCCCTTACGAACCCCCTGACGGCATCGGGGTTCTCGTTCGCCCATTGGTCATGGAAGACGTAACCGAGCGCCGACACGGGTCCCAGAGCCCCAAGCGTCTTTGCCGCGTCATTCACGCCGATCAATCGACGGAAGCCATTGGCCTCGAGACGGGCGCAAAAATGCCAGAAATTCAGCACTGCATCGAGTTCGCCCTGTATCGCCTTTTCCGAAATCAGCGGCGGCGCGCCAAAGACGATGTCGCTGGTTGCCGACAGGTCGACGCCGAGATCGCGTCTGGTCAGCGCTTGTATCAGCAGCCAGCTCTTGTCGAGCGGGCCGCCGGCGACGCCGATCTTCTTGTCCTTGAGATCGGCGACCGTCCGGATCGGTGAACCCTCCTTCACCATGATCGCGCCCACGGCGGTGGAATAGGGGAACAATGTGAGGTCGCCGCCTTCGGAGCGCTGGCGCGAGACCCACAGCCAGTCGGAGACGATCATGTCGATCGCGCCAGCCTGCATCGCGACGCTGGTTGCATCCTCGCCGGCGAAGTCGATGATCTCCAGATCGATCCCGTTCGCGGCATCGAACTTGTGCTGCCGTAGCGTATCGAGTTCCCAACTCACGGTTCCAAACTTCAGCACACCGAGGCGAATCCTGGCTGCCGCAACGGCTGGCCTGGTAGCAAGAACAGCGGCTGTCCCGAGAACCGCCAGACGCAACGTCATGCGCCGTGAAACCATCATGACACCTCCTCCCCAGGGTTCCGCGCTGCCAAATCAGATGGCTCGTTCCTTGCTCGGAAATGCGCATTTCCAGCGCATGACCTTGAGGGTCGGGTGTTCTTGAGACCATTTCGCGATTTCGCTGGGGGCAAGGAACATGCATTGGAACAGGGTGCCGCGGCTCTCGAAATAGAGATGTTCGTCTCGGCAATTGCTCGGATTGGCGCTGAGGCAAACCGTCAATATGAGATCGACCATGTCCATTCAGCACCTCTTGCGCGTTCCCAAACGCCCATCTCGGCGAGTCCAGCCCAACCAGGAGCCAGGACAAAACCGCCACTTGCCGGATTTCTCAAGGTGCCAATGGAGAAACCGGAATGAGGTCAAGCTACGCGCTCGCCCGATAGTCGTCAACAAAGACGAATGGGCAGAATCCTTGAGCACCCAGGCCTCTAAACCTTTGTACGATTGACTTTCACAACATGCCGATTAGCTTCCAGGTGACGCGGCGCGGCTCCACGGGAGAAGCGGAATTTCCACGCCACCGCGTAAGGCGCATGCCGACGGATCAAAGGATCGGCATGCGCAAATCGTCCAGGGCACCCAGACGATCAATGAGGAAATACCATGCGCGCAATCGCATTTTTCGCAGTCATGTCCGTTGTGCCCTTCATCGCGAGCCAATCCCAGGCACAGGATGCGGCGGCGGGTGAGAAGGTCTTCGCCAAATGCAAGGTCTGCCATGTCGCCGACCAGGACAAGAACAAGGTCGGCCCGTCGTTGAACGGCGTCATCGGCCGAACAGCCGGCACGCACCCGGGGTTCAGCTATTCTCAGGCGATGGTCGCGGCAGGCAAGTCCGGCGTCAAATGGGATGAACCCACGCTGAAGACTTACCTTCACGATCCCAAGGCCATGGTCAAAGGAACAAAGATGGCGTTTGTCGGCCTCAAACAGGACGAAGACATCGCCAATGTCATCGCCTATCTGAAGCAATTCTCGAAATAGCGCGCCGCCGGCCGTTCGAACTTGCGTTCGGCCGGCGTTCGCCTACGCATCGGCTTGCAGCCCCTGCATTGCCGAAGGCAGATCGAAAAGGCTGTCGCAAACAAGATCGGCGCCAAGCTCTTCCACCGGAATGTGGCTGTAGCCGCCACGCAGCAGAATGACGGGCATGCCGGCGGCGCGTGCGGCGCCCAGGTCAGCGCCACTGTCTCCGACCAGCAGCGCGTCACCCGGGTCGACGCCTAGCTGTGCCAACGCCAGCAGCAGGGCATCGGGCGCCGGTTTCAGGTATGTCACCGCGTCTCCGCCGACGATCGCACCGAAATATTCCGTCAATCCGAAATGAAGCAGGATTTCGCGGGTCGCCAACTGCGGTTTGTTGGTTGCCACCCCCATGCCTACTCCGCCCAAATGAAAGTGGGTGAGGGCCTCCCTGACGCCAGGCATCAGCCTTGTCAGGCCGGTCAGGTGCCGGCGGTAGATAGGCGCCATGACGCGGTTTGCCTCATCGAGAGCGTTGCCGAGCAGTGGCGCTCCCGATGCCGCGAAGGCTCGCTCGATCAGTTTCCTGACACCGCCGCCGATCATGGCCTTGACCCGGTCCAGGCGCAGCGGCGGCAGATCGCGGCTGGCCAGCAATTCGTTGACGGCGGCCGCTATGTCCGGTGCCGAGTCGACCAGCGTGCCGTCGAGGTCGAACAGGATCGCCTTCGGCGATCGAAGCGGCCTACCTGCGCCGACGTTCATGCGTCATCCTTCCACTTGATCGAGCAGCCGATCGAGGCGACCTGGTCCAGCGGCCCGTCGCCGGTTCGGGCAACCTGCTTCATCGCCTTGAACAGATCGCGTCTCAGCCCGGGCGCTCCGGCTTCTCGTCGCGAGGCGTCCAGCCGACCGCGATATTGCAATCCCAACTCGCTGTTGAACCCGAAGAAATCGGGAGTACACACCGCCACGTAATCGCGCGCTACAGTTTGGCGCTGGTCGTGCAGGTAAGGGAAGCTGAAGCCGTTCGTCGTGGCGAAGAGCTTCATTTGCTCGAAGGAATCCTCCGGGTAGGTGTCGGCATCGTTCGAGTTGATTGCGACAAAGCCGATACCTTCGGCCTTGAGGTCGTTGGCATCGCGCACGATACGTGAAATCACCGCCTTCACATAAGGGCAGTGATTGCAGATGAAGGCCACGACCAGGCCATTCGGGCCGGCCTGGCTGAGGATCGAATGCGACCTGCCGTCGACGCCGGGCAAAACGGCATCGATCGCGCGCCAGCCGAAATCGCAGACAGGGGGAACGGCCGCCATGCTTGCCTCCGATGAAATGGTTTACGCGGCTTTCCGGATCGCACCGTCGGCCGCCTGTCGGATGGTTCCAATGTTGGCGCGGTAGGCCGCCTCGGCGCCTCCCTTGAACACGGCCGACCCGGCGACCAGCACATTGGCGCCGGCCGCGGCGACCAGCGGGGCGGTTTCGGCCGTGACGCCGCCATCGATTTCGATGTCAATCGGGCGGTGGCCAACCAATGCCTTGATTCGCCTGATCTTCTCGATGACCGCGGAAATGAAGGCCTGGCCGCCGAAGCCTGGATTGACCGTCATCAGAAGCACCAGATCGAGCCTGTCGAGCACATACTCGATGACGCTCTCCGGCGTCGAAGGATTCAGCGATACGCCGGCCTTCTTGCCGAGATTTTTGATCGCCTGCAGGGAACGATCGAGATGCGGCCCGGCCTCTGCATGCACCGTGATGATGTCGCAACCGGCGTCGGCGAAGGCGGCCAGATAGGGGTCGGCCGGCGCGATCATCAGATGGCAGTCGAAGATTTTGTCCGTTCGGTCGCGGATCGCCTTGATCACCGGCGGACCGAAGGTGATGTTGGGCACGAAGTGGCCGTCCATCACGTCGAGATGGATCCAGTCGGCACCCGCCCGCACGACAGCTTCGACCTCGTCGCCGAGCCGCGAGAAATCCGCGGAAAGCACGGAGGGTGCGATGATTGTCCCGGTGACCATGGTCGTCGTCTCCAATTCTGTCTGCGGTGTTGGTCGCTGCGCCGGCCGCTTCGTCCTGTCAGCGCATCTTCGTCTCCGGTTCGCCTTCCAGTTTCCCTTCCGCGAACACGCGGCTGCCGCGAATGTCGGATTCCTCGATGGTGATAAGATCGGCCTTGGTCAACACCCGGCTGCGCGATGCGAAAAGCCGGTTAGCCTGCCGCAGCCGCGCCCGGTCAAGCCCATTGCGAACCGAACGCGCGTTGGAGAAATGCGGCAGCCTCATGCGGATCGGAAGATACTCTTCGAGCGCCTGGGACGCCGCCTCGCTGAGGCGATAATTCTGCTCCGCGAGCATAATCTCGGCGATCGATTTCAGTTCGCTGACGCCATAGTCGGGGAAGTCGAGGTGGTGGGCGATGCGCGAACGCATGCCGGGATTGCTGTCGAAGAAGCGGTCCATCTTGTTCTTGTAGCCGGCAAGGATCACAACCAGATCGTCACGGTTGTTCTCCATGCACTGCAGCAGGATTTCGATCGATTCCTGGCCGTAGTCGCGTTCGTTCTCTGGCTTGTAGAGATAGTAGGCCTCGTCGATGAAAAGCACGCCGCCCATGGCACGCTTGATCACCTCGCGGGTCTTGGGCGCGGTGTGGCCCACATACTGGCCGACGAGATCGTCGCGAGTCACGGCGACCATGTGGCCTTCGCGGACATAACCCAGACGATGCAGGATTTCGGCCATCCTCAGCGCCACCGTGGTCTTTCCGGTGCCAGGATTTCCCGTGAAATTCATGTGCAGCGTCGGCGCGCCCGATGTCAGTCCGAACCTGCGGCGAAGCCGGTCGACCAGGAGGAGGGCGGCGATCTCGCGGATGCGGGTCTTGACCGGCTTCAGGCCAACGAGTTCTCGGTCGAGCTTGTCCATCACCTCGTCGATGTTGGACGCCTCGAACTCGGCCTGCAGATCGACCGTCGCGTCCTGTGCGGCAGCGTCCTTTGTCATCGCGTTCAGCATGGTTCGGCTAGCTCCGCTCGCCCTCGGGCCTGTCGGTCGCATAAGGCACGATCGAATAACCCTGGCTGCGGCCGTCACGCTCCTGGCGCAGCAGCCGGAACCCGGGTTCGCTGGGCGGCCGGTTGACAATGAACGACATGCGCGGCGCTTCCCAGCCCTTGGTCGAATCGAAGGCGGTCACCCGCACATACATGTTCGGACAGGCTTTCCGGCA
>NZ_RZQA01000227.1:0-7815 GCF_004022915.1 Mesorhizobium sp. M7A.F.Ca.US.006.04.2.1 | reverse complement strand
GGCCGGGGCGCAGCACGTGGAACATTGCCACCGTCATCACCAGCTGCGCCAGCGCCACCAGCGTCAGCATCGCCAACCCGGCGAAGTGATTGGCCAGCGCCACCTTCGCCGCCAGCAGCATGAGGAGATCGCCGACCAGCACGCCGGCCAGCACGAGTGCCATGAGTTGCGGCCAGAACCGCCGCAGCAGCGAAAAACCTAGGGTGATCGGTCTGATGATATCGGCAAACATGAGGTTCTCTCACGATGCCACCCGCCAAAACCTTTCTAGCAAAGCATGATTGTTTTGCAAGGAATGGGGCTCCCTTCTCCCACTGTGGGAGAAGGGAGAACCGTCCCCCTCACCGTCGCACCCTCGACTTCAGCCACCGATCAAACGCCACCGCCAGGATCAGGATGAGCCCGATGACGATGCTTTGCGTGTAGGACGAGACATTGTTGAACTGCAGCCCGTTCTGCAGCACGCCGATCAGCGCCGCGCCCACCACCGTGCCGCCGACCGAGCCGATGCCGCCGAACAGCGAGGTCCCGCCGATGACGACGGCCGAAATGACGGTCAGTTCGTAGCCGATGCCCGCCACCGCTTCCGAGGAGTTCAGCCTGGCCGACAGCACGAAGGCCGCGAGCCCGGCGAAGAAGCCGACAATGACGTAGACCGAGACCAGGATGCGGTCGACGCGCAGGCCCGACAGCCGCGCTGCTTCCGCATTACCGCCGACGGCATAGACGGCGCGGCCATAGCGCGTGTAGCGCAGCACGATGTGGCACAGGATGGCGGCCGCCGCGAAGATCAGCGCCGGCACCGGCACCGGGCCGATCAGCCCGGTGCCGAACCAGCGCATCGAGGCGTCGAAGCCCGAGATCGGGCCGCCATTGGAGATGGTCAGCGTCAGCCCGCGAAACACCGTCAGCCCGCCCAGCGTGACGACGAAGGGCGGCACTTTCAGCCGGGTGATGACAAGTCCCTGCACGCCGCCGGCAGCGGCTCCGACGATGATGGCGGCCAGCAGCGCGGCGAACCAGCCGAACCCTTGCGTGCCGCTCGTCGACAGCGACAGCGTGTTGGCCGTGCCGCCCTTGGCGACCACGGCGGCGACCATGCCGCAGAAGGCGAGCAGCGAGCCGACCGACAGGTCGATGCCGGCGGTAAGGATGACGAAGGTCATGCCGAGCGCGATCAGCCCGGTGATCGAGATCTGCCTTGTGATGTTGAACAGGTTGATCGGGTCCATGAAGCTCGGCTTCAGCACCGTGAAGACGATGATCAGCGCCACCAGGAACAGCAGCGGCCCGAAGCTCATCAAAAGCCGCGCGAAGTTGATGCCGCCGCGCTGATCCTGCTCCCCCGCCACGCTCATAGTGTCTCCTTGCGGTCGAGTGCCATCAGTTCCATCAGTCTTTCCTCGTTTGCCTCGACGCCCGGCATCTGGCCGGTGATGCGTCCGCGGCGCATGGTGACGATGCGGTCCGAAACCGCCAGCACCTCGGGCAGCTCGGACGAGATCATCATCACCGCAATGCCGCGCGCCGCAAGCTGCACCAGGATCTGGTGCACCTCGGTCTTGGCGCCGACATCGACGCCGCGCGTCGGCTCGTCGACGATCAGCACTTTCGGATCGCGCGCGAGCCAGCGCGCCAGGATCACCTTTTGCTGGTTGCCGCCCGACAGGCCCTCGATCGCCTGCTCGGCCGAAGCCATGCGGATCGACAGCATCTTTCGAAACCCGGACAGCGCATCGCGCTCGCGCCGCTCGGCCATGAAGCCGAAACCGTTGCTGAAGCTGCCCAGCGAAGCGATGGAGAAATTCGGCAGGATGCCCAGCGCGGCAAAGATCGCCTGGTGCTTGCGGTCCTCCGGCACCAGGCCGATGCCGAGCGCAATGGCGTCCGCGGGCGATGCCGGGGCGATCGGCTCGCCGTCGAGCGTGATGGTGCCGGCCGCGATGCGGTCGGCGCCGAAGATAGCGCGCGCCAGTTCGGTGCGGCCTGAGCCGACAAGCCCGGCAACGCCGAGGATTTCACCGGCCTTGAGGTCTATGTCGACGCCGTCGAGCACGATGGCGTGTGGCGCCTCGGGGTCGCGCACGGTGCGCAGGCCGCGCACCGACAGCACGACATCGCCGGCCACCGCGCGTTGCGCCGGCCGGGCGTAGAGCTCGGACGCCGCGCGGCCGACCATCTTCTCGATGATTTTCGGCAGCGCGATCGGCCCGCCTTCACGGTTAAGGTGGCCGGCAAGCCTGCCGTCGCGCAGCACCGTCATGCGATCGCATATGGCGGACGCTTCCTCCAGCCGGTGGGTGACGAACATGATGGCGACCTTGTCCTTGCGCAGCCGGTCCATGATCGACAGCAGCCGCTGCACCTCGGTCTCGGTCAGCGCCGAGGTCGGCTCGTCCATGATGATCAGCCGGCTTTCCAGCGACAGCGCCCGAGCAATCTCGACCAGTTGCTGCTCGGCCACCGACAATGCCGAGACCGGCGTCATCGGGTCTATGGAGAGACCGACGCGGGCGATGATCGTGCGGGAATCTTCCTCCATCTTGCGCCAACTCACCAGCCCGAGCGGGCCGATCGGCGCGCGGCCGATAAAAATGTTCTCCGCCACAGTCAGCGTCGGGATCAGGCTCAGTTCCTGATAGATGGTGACGATGCCAAGCCGCTTGGCATCCTGCGGGCTGGAGGGATGATAATCGGCACTGTCGAAGATGATATGCCCGCTGGATGGCGGCATCACACCCGAGAGGATTTTCAGCAGCGTCGATTTGCCGGCGCCGTTTTCGCCCAGCAGGCCGAGGATCTCGCCGGGGCGGATATCGAGCGAGACATCGCTGAGCGCGGTGACGCCCGAGAAATGCTTGGTGATGCCTTCGACGGCAAGCAGGATGGGTTCGGGCGAGGCGGCTTCAGCGGCTGGCGGCAAGGGTGGCTCCTTCCATGCAGTTGATGTCGCCTGTCAGCGCTTGAACGCCCCCCTCTGTCCTGCCGGACATCTCCTCCTCAAGGGAGATTGGCTGTGTCACCGGCGACACCTTTTCTTTCAACATTTGGGAACTGGCGAAAGCAGGAGGAACAGTCGATCTCCCCCTTGAGGGGGAGATGTCCGGCAGGACAGAGGGGGGCGCTGTCCCGCCGGCTTTGCCAATCGGCCGATCCCCGCAAACCCTACTTCGTCTCGCCAATCCGCTCCGCCTTGTCGAGATTGTCCTTGCCGATGACGATTGGCGTCAGCAGCACCAGCTTCTCCTTCGGCTCGGTCTTGTCCTTGGCAAAGGCCACCGCGATGCGCACCGCAGTGCGCGACTGCTCGCCGGGGAATTGCTCGACCGTGCCCGCAAGCTTGCCGTCGCGCACGGCGACCAGCGCTTCGGGCAGTGCATCGAAGCCGTAGATCTTGACGTCGGTGAAGTTGCGCGCGGCACAAGCCTCCATGGCGCCCAGCGCCATGTCGTCATTGGCGCAGACGATGGCGTCGGGTTTGCCGTTGGCGGCAAGGCCAGCCTCGGTCACCGACAGCGCCTCGGCGCGGGCGAAGTTGGCGGTCTGCTCGAAGACGATCTGATACTTGTCCTTCAGAGGATCGAGCACATTGTGCACGCCCTTGTTGCGGTCGATCGCCGGGCCGGCGCCGGGCTGGCCCTGCAGATGGAACAGCTTGGCACCGTTGGGAAACGCCGCCACCACGGCGTTGGCTTCCGCCTCGCCGCCCTTCACATTGTCGGCGCCGACATGGGCGAGGATGCCCTCGACGCCGTCTACGCGGCGGTCGATCGTCACTACGGGAACGCCGGCCTTGACCGCTTCCTCGATGGCCGGCGCCAGGGCGTTGACGTCGAGCGGCGAGATGACGATGGCGTTGACCTTCTGCACCAGGGCGGCCTCGATGTCGGCGGTCTGCTTGGTGGCCGAGTTCTGGCCGTCGCTTTCGGTCAGATTGACGCCTTGCGTGGCGGCTTCCGCCTTGATCTCGTTCAGCATGTGCACGAAGAACGGAAAGCCGAGACTGGGCACCGAGCCAAGGATAGTGAGCTTGTCCTGCGCAAACACAGAAGGCGCGGCAACCATCATGGCGCCGAAAGCCGCGGACGACAGCAGGAATTCACGTCTGTTCATGGGATCCTCCTCCACAAGAACGCACGACCCGAAAACCGGGATCGGTTTCAGGAAGGATCATGCGTCGGTTCAAAGTGTGGAGCATCCTCCCTGCGCCCGAAAACGCATGCCGCTCCAGCTGGCCGCCGCTGTAAAAAGAGCCTCCCACCGACGCCTGCGCAGGGATGCTAACCCAGGGCCAACCATTTGTGCAACATCGATATAACAGCGGTGCCAGGCAAATTATCGGAATTGTCGGATTTTGGATTTCCGGCGTGGGGGCCGCTTTGTCGGAAGACCTCCAATGCAAGGCCGCCCCTCTGCTTCTCAATCCAGGAACGCCAGAACACGCTGCCAAAGCAGCGCCGCGGCTGTGTCGTTGTAGTCGGGCAGAGCTGGATCCGAGAAATAATGTCCCGAGTTTGGATAGCGGAAGATCCGCACATCGGTTTGCGCGGCCTCGGCGGCGTGCTGCCAGGCGCGGACATCCGGCTCGGGGAAGAACGGATCGGTGTCGGCGACATGCAATTGAACCGGCAGGCCGGGCCGGATGTTCGCAGGCACGGTTGCCAGCCCATGCAACAGCAGCACCTTGGCCGTCAGCGGCCGCAAGGCCCAGACTGACGCGACCACGCCTGCACCCATCGAAATCCCCGCCAGCACCGTATCGCCGGGCGTCGAGGCCAGGGCATCGCGCGCCCTTTGGCAAATGACCTCCCAGCCGATCCGCGCCTTGATCGCGAAGCCTTGCTCGAGATCGTCCGTCGCCACGCCCGCATAGAGGTCCGGCAGCGAAACGG
Organism: Mesorhizobium sp. M7A.F.Ca.US.006.04.2.1; assembly: GCF_004022915.1. NCBI lineage: Bacteria > Pseudomonadati > Pseudomonadota > Alphaproteobacteria > Hyphomicrobiales > Phyllobacteriaceae > Mesorhizobium > Mesorhizobium sp. M7A.F.Ca.US.006.04.2.1. The sequence continues at coordinate 2,923 of NZ_RZQA01000227.1, read as the reverse complement.
CGTGACCGGCGGCGCCCAGCTTTCCAGCGAGATGCCGCTCGTGCTCGCGCAGCCCCAGAACCGAATGAAACAGGATTATGTTCGCGGACATCCGGTCATGATACCTGCCGGCACATGCCGTCTCAACGGCTGGGTACGTCATGAGGCGTGCGGCTTCCATTCTCCCGGCGTGGCACTACTTTGGACTGAACCCAAAGCACTCGACTGGAGAACAACATGAAGCCGCAAATCATCTGCCATATGCTGGCATCCCTTGACGGCAGCCTCCACCCCAGCCGCTATACCTCGAGCCCCGATGGCACCCGGGCCGAGTGGTCGAGCCTCTACGAGCATATCCATAATGATCTCGCGGCTGATGCCTGGATCGTCGGGCGCGTCACCATGGCCGAGATGAGCAAGGCCGGCGCGCATCCGCCGGCCAATGCCGGCAAGGTCGACCGGCCCTATCATTTCGCGCAAATAGGTGCGGGTTATGCCGTGGCGCTCGATGCCTCGGGCAAGCTTCATTTTTCCAAACCCGACATCGGTGGCGACCATGTCGTGGTGCTGCTTGGGCGCGACGTTGCCGACAGCCATTTGGCAGAGCTTGCCGCCGACGGCGTGTCCTATATCGTCGCGGAAACCGGCGATATCGATCTCGCCGCGATGCTTGAGGTCCTCGGACGCGAACTCGGCATAAGCCGGCTGCTGCTCGAGGGCGGCGCCAGCATCAACGGTTCCTTCCTCGCCGCCGGGCTCGTCGATGAATTGAGCCTTCTCGTTGCACCCGCGATCGACGGACGGGCCGCCAATCAGGGTTTCGTCGAGTTCGGCGAGAGCGGCCTGGCGGGCAAGACGCAGCTGTCCCTGAAGAGCTGCGAGGCGCTGGCGCATGGGCTCGTCCATCTGCGCTACGCGGTCAGCCCTGGAGCATAATCCCGAAAGGTCGCGGCGTGGCCCAGGGTCTCCGCGACGGGGCTGACGAAGTCAGAGACTTCGGCTCACCTCGAGCGTTGCTAAGCGCATCAATACCGCATGGCGTCGAGATCGGCGATCAGCGTCGGGCCGGTGGGGTGCCAGCCGAGCCGTGCCTGGGTCAGAGCGCTGGAGGACGGCAGATCCATCGGCGCGAACATCGCCATCCAGCCGAAATGCTCCGCCGCCTTTTCCGGCGCAATGGAAACCACCGGCAATTTCAAACCCCGGCCGAGCGCCTCGGCGATAGCGCGCACTTCGACACCTTCCTCGCCGACCGCGTGATAGCGCGCGCCCGGCTGCCGCTTTTCCACGGCGAGCCGGTAAAGCCGCGCCGCATCGAGGAGGTGGCCCGCGGAGTAGCGATTGCGGCCTTCGCCGACATAGGCCGAGACGCCCCTTTCACGCGCGATCTCGATGAGCGGCGTGATAAGGCCTTGCTTGACCGGATTGTGGACCTGCGGCAGCCGCACCACCGACACATTGATGCCGGCGTCCAGCAAGGCATTGCCGGCCAGCTCCGAGGCGATGCGCGGATTGGGATGGCTGGCGTTGAAGACGTCCTCGATCGCCAACTGGCCATGCCCGGGACTGCCCATGCCGACGCCGGAGGTGATCACCAGCGGCCGGTCGGAGCCGGCGAGCGCGGCGCCCAGTGCGGCGATGACGCGTTTGTCCTTTTCGCAATTCTCGGCAAACCGCGAAAAGTCGTGGTCGAATGCCGTGTGGATCACGCCGTCCGCCTTGGCCGCGCCATCGCACAGCCCTTCGGGCTCCTCGAGCGTTCCGCGATGCACTTCAGCACCGGCGGCGGCCAGCGCCTCGGCGCCGGCGTCGGAGCGGGTCACGCCGACCACCTGGTGGCCTGCCTTGATGAGTTCGGGAACGATCGCCGAACCGATGAAACCGGTCGCGCCGGTGAGAAAGATACGCATGCAAAATCTCCTGTACAGTTGCCCGCGTAATATTGCTGGTCTATTATTCTATTAAAGTAGTGATCTTATCGTGGTATAATGGCTAACAGGATGCCCTCCAATTCCGGCTCACTAGCAGCGTTCCTCAAAGACCGGCGCACCCGGCTTGATCCCGCATCATTCGGGTTTTCCGGACGCAGACGCACGCCGGGGCTGCGCCGCGAAGAGGTCGCGCAGCGCGCCAACATCAGCCCGACCTGGTACACATGGCTGGAACAGGGCCGCGGCGGCGCACCCTCGGCCGATGTCCTCAACCGCATCGCCAAGGGGCTGCTGCTGACCGAGGCGGAGCGCGAACATCTTTTCATGCTCGGGCTGGGGCGCCCGCCCGAGGTCCGCTACAGGGGCGTCGAAGGCGTCAGCCCCCGGCTGCAGCGCCTCATCGACACGCTCGATGCCAGCCCCGCCATAGTCAGGACCGCTACCTGGGACGTCGTTGCCTGGAACCGTGCCGCGAGGGTCGTGCTGACCGACTACAGCACCCTGCCCGAGGGCGAGCGCAACATTCTGCGCTTCATGTTCCTCAGTCCCCATATCCGCGCCAGGCAGCACGACTGGCAAAACCTCGCCCGTTTCGTGGTGGGCGCGTTCCGGGCCGATGCGGCACGCGCCGGCGCTGTCTCCGAGGTGCGTGAACTCGTCGACGAACTCTGCAGCGCCAGCCCCGAGTTTGCCGCCCTGTGGCGGGAAAACGGCGTGCTCAGCCATGGCGACGGGACAAAGCGCCTGAAGCACCCGGAACTTGGCGATATCGAACTGGAATATTCGGGCTTCGCGGTCGACGGCCGGCCGGATTTGAGCCTGACCGTCTACAACCCGGTCGACAGCGCCGTCGCCGACCGCATCCGCGCGCTGGCTCTCGCCCGATACCCCAAAGCGTAAGGGCGGGACGACCTATCCGCTGCGATGACTCCCGCCCGCCCTCAAGCGCGCTCGCAGACCGCCTTCAGGATCTGCAAGGTCGGCCCCCAGTAGAGATCGGCATGCGGCCGGAT
>NZ_RZQA01000226.1:0-7819 GCF_004022915.1 Mesorhizobium sp. M7A.F.Ca.US.006.04.2.1 | reverse complement strand
AGCCACGACCGCGCCTTCCTCGACGCCACCACCAACCGGACCCTATTCCTGCGCCCGGAACAGTCGCCGGTGTTTGCCCTGCCCTACTCCCGCGCCAGGCAGGCGCTCGACGAGGTCGATGCTTCGACCGAGCGCAAGTTCCAGCGCGACATGAAGGTGGCGCAGCAATTGCGCCGGCAGGCGGCCAAGCTCAACAACATCGGCATCAATTCGGGCAGCGACCTTTTGACGGTGAAGACCAAGCAGCTCAACCTGCGGGCCGAAAAACTGGAAGAAGCGGCCGTACCGGCGCACCGCGAAAAGTCGGCGGGTGCCATAAAACTGGCCAATCGCGGCACCCACGCCAAGGTGCTGATCACGCTCGACGACGCGGCTGTGGAAACACCCGACGGCACCCCGCTGTTTCGAACCGGCAAGCGCCATATCTGCCAGGGCGACCGCATCGTGCTGCTCGGCCGCAACGGCGTCGGCAAGTCGCGCTTCGTCACCCTGATCCGCAATGCCATTGTCGAACCGGACACGGTGCCGAATGTGAAGGTGACGCCGTCGACGGTGCTAGGCTACAGCGACCAGGCGCTGTCGGGCATCAGCGGCGACGACACGCCGCTGATGCTGGTCTCGCGCCGCTACGATGTCGGCGAGCAGCGTGCCCGCTCGCTGCTGGCAGGCGCCGGCGTGGTCATCGAGATGCAGGAGAAAAAGATCGGTGCGCTGTCCGGCGGCCAGAAGGCGCGGCTGATGATGCTGGCGCTGAGGCTCGCCAATCCCAACTTCTATCTGCTGGACGAGCCGACCAACCATCTCGACATCGACGGCCAGGAAGCCCTGGAAGCGGAACTGCTGGCACATCAGGCAAGCTGTGTGCTCGCCTCGCACGACCGCTCCTTCATCCGCGCCATCGGCAACCGCTTCTGGCTGATCGAGAAACGGCGGCTGACCGAAGTCGAAGACCCAGAGGATTTCTTCCGCTCGGTGGCGGAGGGCGCTGGCTAATCGGTGAACAAAACTGCCGATGAAGTTCCGGCCTGTCGAGCGCAGGCCGGAGTTTCGTATCATGTTACGAGACGTCTTCTTGACTTCCGAAGCGTATCATGCCATGGTACGCCACTCGGGTCGGCAAGATGATACGCTCCTTCAAAGACAAGACCAGCGAAGCCGTTTCGAACGGCAAGGCTCCGAAGGGCTTCCCATCGGACCTTGTCCGCTCAGCCCAGCGGAAGCTGTTCATGATCGACAACGCCGCCGAACTGTCGGATCTGAAGACCTCCCGGCAACAGGCTTGAGCCGCTGAAAGGTAACCGTGCGGGCCAGCATTCGATCCGCATCAACGATCAATTCCGCGTCTGCTTTCGGTGGGTGGAAGGGCAAGCGGAGGATGTTGAAATCACCGACTATCATTGAAGAGGGTTCAAAATGCTGAACATCAACCCACCTATCCATCCCGGAGAAATTCTCCGTGAGGAATATCTCGTGCCGCTCAATCTGAAGCCTTACACGCTGGCCAAAAAGCTGCATGTGCCCCGCACACGCATCGAGCGCCTGGCCAGCGAGACGACACCGGTAACGCCCGACACCGCTTTGCGCCTTGCGAAGTTCTTCGGAACCACGCCGCAGTTCTGGATGAATATGCAGGCGAGCTACGACCTCGCCGTAGAGGGAGAGGCGAAGAAGGCCGATCTTGAAACAATCGAACGTCTACAACCGCGGCCTGAAGTAATCGCGTTAGCAACAACCCGCTTCAAGCAGGCTGCGGAGCTAGCGATAAAAAAATCTCGGCGGTCTGTCGGATAGCCTCAGCCCGTCGCGTCCTTGGGATGCCGACACGATGATGCCGGCCCAACCCAGGGAGAATTATCATGTCGGTTCTTTCGTCCATCGGTCGCATCGCAACCCGGTATGCTGCAGCGCGCGCTCGTCACCGCAGCGAACGCGTCCTGCGTTCACTGCCTGCCTCGCTGCGCAAGGATATCGGGTTTCCGGACGTCTTCGATGCGCAAAACGGCCGCCGCCCCTGACCTCGCGGGGCGCCAGTCAGTCATGCGTATCGCCCGAAAGCGGCGTCGCCTGCATCGATACGCGTTTTTCGAAAGCCTCGAACCAGCGCGTCAGCAGTGCCCGTGAGCGAAAAGGCGGAAGGTGACGGAACGCCATCCAGGACAGCGTGGTGGCCAAGGCAATGTGGCCGATATGGAGCGGCGCCTCGTCGTCCAGCGTGCTCTCGATCCAGTCGTAGCTCGCCTCGATCTTTTCCCGGTATCCGTCGGCGAGAGCACCATAGCGCAACTTTTCGGGTCTCCTTTCCGTCTCCCAGCGCAAGGCTATACCCGTCTGCGCCAGGCCCTGGGCGACCGCCTGCAACCGCAATGCCTGCCAGCGCGCCTCGCCGTCGTGCGGCACCAGCTTGCGACCGTCATGCAGCGTGTCGAGATAGGCGCAGATGACATCGGAATCGAAGATCGGCGACGCGTCGGGCCGCAACAGCACCGGCACTTTGCCGAGCGGGTTTTCGGCGTAGACGTGGGCATTGCGCAAAGTCGGACTGGTCTCGTGATGAATGACCTCCAGCCGATCGGCAATGCCAACCTCGTGGGCGAAGACGAGCGCCTTGCGCGCGAAGGGTGAGTGGGTCTGATAGTAGAGGATCATTGTCGTCCCAGGATTTGAAGAGGCGTTCGCCTGATCCATCTGTTCTAGCCTGCGAGCCGAGAGAATTGCGCTCTGATTGGGCGCGGTCGACGCAAGTTCGTTTCACGCCTCTCGTCCAACTGCGGCTGCGTGGCCTGTCCAGGGCCGGTCGGCCAAAAAAATCTGCCGGCCATGTAGGAACGCCGGCACCTCATCCGTCCTTTGGCTCGCAAGGCCAAACGCAAAGAGGAACAACAGATGACCGATCAGACCCCCGTTCAGCCCGCGGCCAAAGTGCTCGGCGGATTGACCCCCTATCTGCAGCTGGATGGCGCCTTCAAGGCTGCCGAATTCTACAAGAAGGCCTTTGGTGCCGAGCAGGTCTTTGCCTATCCGGCGGACGAAAAAGGCCGCACCATGCACATCCACCTCCACATCAACGGCTCGACGCTGATGCTCTCCGACTTCTATCCCGAAAACGGCATGCCTGCCGTCAAGCCGCAGGGTTACACCATGCAGCTTCACCTCGGCAGCGACGACATCGAAGCCTGGTGGAAGCGCGCCGTCGATGCCGGCTGCGAAGTCGCCGTGCCGCTCCAGATCATGTTCTGGGGTGACCAGTGGGGCAATATGCGCGACCCGTTCGGCGTCGAATGGGCGATGAATGCGCCGGTCAAGAAAGCCTGATCTATCGCCAATGGCGAAGTCCCTCACCGGCTGGCGTCGGTGAGGGATTGTGAACTTCCAGGAGGAGACCCACAATGTCCTATGTCGATGGCTTCGTGCTTGCCGTGCCCAAGGCAAATCTCGATGACTACAAGAGGCTGGCCAATCTCGCAGGCCCTATATGGAAGGAACACGGCGCGCTCGCCTATGTCGAATGCATCGGCGACGACGTGCCCTATGGCGAGGTCACTTCGTTCCCGCGCGCCGTGCAGGCCAAGGACGACGAGATCGTCGTCTTCGCCTGGGCCGTCTATGAGTCGCGGGAGAGCCGCGATGCCGTCATGGCCAAAGTGATGGCAGATCCGCGCCTGAAGGCCGATTGGGCGGACATGCCGTTCGACGGGAAGCGCATGATCTTCGGTGGCTTCAAGCCATTCATAGAGCTTTGAGCAGCCGGTAGCAGATTGGCAGAAGCCCCTCAGCTTCGTCATCCTAGGACGAAGCAGGAGCAAAGCTCCGTCGCGAAGGCCTTAGGATGACGACGCGGGTGCTTAGGCCAATCTCTAAGGCCACGATCAGCTAGAGAGCGTTGCGCTAATCCAGCCTGTCCAGAAGCGGCTTCAGCCGGTCACCATAGCGCTTCCATAGATCGACCGACCCCTGATACATCGGCTGGCGCACCTGTGCGGCTGAAGCCGTGCGCACCGGTCGGTCGGTCTCGTGGAACGATAGTGCCGCGTCGTCCCAGGGCAGGCCGAGATGGGCGATCAATGCCCGCGTCTGGCCTTCCTGGTCGGCGACAAAATCCTCGTAGCGTACATCGTGCACGACGCCTGGCAGCACCGTGTGCCAATGCTTCATGATGTCGGTGTAGAGATTGTGGAAGTCGGCGAGCTCGCCGAGATCGTAGCCATAGCGATGGCTGTCACCGCGGAAATGCACCTTGTAGATCGACAGGCAGGTGGCCGCCGCATCGCGCGCGCAGTGGATGATCCTGGCCTTGGGCATCATCATGTGGATGAAGCCGACAAGCAGGAAGTTGCCCGGCATTTTGTCGGTGACGTGGCGCATGTTCGGATAGCGGGCATGGAGCATGTCGAGATAGGCTTGGCCTGCCTCGGCAAAATCCGAATCGCCCGTATCCGATACGCCCCATGGGAAGCCACCCGGCATAGTCGCCGGGAACTGCCTGCCGACCGCCTTCTTCAATATGCTGAGCTCGCCTGCGCCATAGACCTGCGGATGGCTGGCAATGATCTGCTCGACCAGCGTCGTGCCCGAACGCGGCATGCCGACAATGAAGATCGGCGTGTCGTCGCTGATTGAGCTGGGACTGTGCTTCTCGAAGAAGCCGGCATCGAAGGTGGCCTTCATCGCCTCGAACTCGGCCCGCGTCCTGGCCTGGTCGTAGTCGATGCCTTTGCGGCGGATCGCATTGCCCTCGGCGAAATAGTCGAAGGCCCGGCCATAATCCTTGAGATCGTCATTCGCCTTGCCGAGTCCGAAGGACAGCTGCATGCGCGCCAGGCTGTCCTGCGGCGCCTTGGTATGCTGGGCTTCCATGCCCCCAAGCTCGCTGTCGCGCTCCTTCTGGCGCTTGACCTGCGTCAGCATCAGCCAGGCTGTGGCCATGGCGGGGTTGATCGCCAACGCCTGCCGGAACAGGTCGGCCGCCTCGTCGAGCTTGCCCTTTTCCATCAACCCGACGCCGAGCCCGTGCAGCAGGTCGGCATCCTTGGGTCGGATCGCCAGCGCTTCGCGGAAGGCAGCCAGCGCCTCATCCAGCCGCCCGGCTTCCTGCAGGGTTTCGGCAAGCCCGATGCGGGCGCGCACATGAAATGGGTTGCGTGCAACCGTGCCGCGATAAATCTCTTCGGCCTCTTCGAACTGGCCGACCTGTTTCAGCGATGAGCCGAGATTGTCGCGCGCCGCGAGTTGGTCCGGCCGCAGATCTACTGCGCCGCGAAAGAAATCGATGGCCGCAGCAGGGCGGCCGAGGTCGCGCATCACCGTACCGAAATTGTTGAGGAAATCGGGATTCGTCGGCTGCAGGCTCACCGACCGTTCGATGAGATCCAGCCCTTCTTCGCTGCGCCCGGTCTGGTGGAGCAGCAGTCCCAGGAAATGCGCCGCGGCCGCGTGCTTGGGCTGACGCGCCAGCACCTGCCGGTAGATCGTCTCAGCCTCTTGCCGGCGCCCGGCCTGATGCAGTTGCAACGCCTGCTGCACATACTGGTCGAGGCCCAGCGGCGGCTGTCCGCCTGCGCCAGACCTGGCTCCCGCACCCGCCGCTCGTCTTTGATCTCTGTTGATGGGAAACCTACCGTGTTTTATCCGCCTGTGGCGATCTAGGCCATCGGCGCCGCAGGTTCAAGGCTTCGCTTGCTGTCTCATCCTTTCGTCGGTGCGGAAAGATCAAATCAGCACACCGCGATCCGGCCCCAGCAAATCTGGCTCGAGGCCACGGAGCGCGCGTTCATCGATATCAACTCGGCCCGCTCAACGCTCGTTCGTGCCCGCGAACTTGGCCACGCAGTGGCAATCGACGACTTCGGCACCGGCTACTCCAGCCTGTCCTATCTCGAGGGGCTGCCGCTCGATGCGCTCATAATCGACAAATCGTTCATCGATACGATCAGCACGAATTCCGCCACCAATTCCGTCACCGCGCATATCATCGACATGGCCAAGACACTAAAGCTGAAGATCATTGCCCGAAGACGGGGAAACGCAGGCGCAGGCCGACTACCTCGCGGCGCGCGACGTCGACTACGGCCAGGGCCGGCTGTTTGCCAGACCCATGCCCGCGTCCGAGTTCGTCGCCGACTGTCGCCGGTGAAACCGACGGCTTGATGATTGTCGTCCTCAACGAGGCGCAGCGTTCTCAGCACGGCCCGTCGCCAACGACGCGATAGTCCGCGGCACGGGCTTCGCAGGAATTGGGGAAGGTGCGCATTTCGCCATGCCGGCGCGCGCACACCGGCGCATATTCGCGGGTGCAGAACGTCTGCTCTTCACCACCGCCGCCGCCGCCACCGCCGCCACCGTCGCGGCACGGACCGTCGCGCACGATGCGGTAGCCGGCCCGGTCGGCAAGACAGGCATTGGCGAAGGTCTGGCGATCGCCGCCGCGCCGGGCACAGACCGGCTCGTACTGCTTGCTGCAATATTGCGGTTCCGGCCGGGGCGGACGCGGACGCGGCCCTGGTCCGTCATCGACGACGACGGTGCAGGCGGCAAGAAGTGCCGACAGCAACAGGATGACAAAACCCTGCCGCGAAAAGATTGCCGCCAGATATTTCATGATGATCTCCCACGATCGCGTCCCCGGTTGCCGATCCTCGCCATTCCCTTGCCAAATGCAACCCCCGTTTGCAGCCCTTTCAGTCGGAAACGCGCTGGGGCTGTAGGCGGCGTCGACTTCCTCGGCCACCTCGTCATCTGGCCCATTCGTGGCCCGGTTCTGGCCGATGACCCGGCCGGCAAGCAAGCCTATGCCGAGCCCATCGATGCTCAGGTCAGTCGATTGATGCGTCGGGACGCGCCAGTACGGCGGCCCGCGGCGGTATCTTGCAACCATCACGTTTCCGTGCGATAAATTCCGTGTTCGGGCATTTGCGACCCGGAGAGCGGAACGTTTTGGACGACCTTTCCCCGATACTGTGAATCTCTGACGGCCCCGTTTTCGGCGGGGGGTTTGACCATGCGCCAATGCATGACTGCCGAAGCAACCACCGGGAACTGCCCTTTGCGCCAGGCGGCGGGCGGGACCACCAAAGACTGAACGGGTGAAGGAGTTTCCCCAATGGCCCAGACCGGCACCGTTAAATTCTTCAACGCGACCAAAGGCTTCGGTTTCATCACGCCCGATGGTGGCGCCAAGGATGTGTTCGTCCATATCTCCGCGATCGAAGCTTCCGGCTTGCGCACGCTCGTTGACGGCCAGAAGGTCACCTTCGACGTCGAGCCGGACCGCATGGGCAAGGGCCCCAAGGCCGTCAACCTCCGCGCAGCCTGAGCCATCGGCGCGCCGCATGTCACTCAGACGTGCGACGGAGGCTCCATGCCTGCACCTGGCCTGGAGAGGGATCTGAATTTTGAAAGGCGCGGCGATCTTCGTCGCGCCTTTTCCTTATCGAAGGCGCGGGCCAGTGATGTCGCCCAAGCGGCCGGGTTCTGGGCAACGACTTGCATAAAAACAAAGACCCGAAGCATGCCGCAACGTGCTTTAGACGCCCGCAAAACTTTCTCTTGCCGATGACGCTAAAATAAAGGACAAATTTCCACTCGGGCATTTGCCGGCCCGAGACTGGAGTTTATGGGACAAAGGAGCTTCCCATGCCGCAGACCGGCACCGTCAAATTCTTCAATCATGCCAAGGGCTTCGGCTTCATCACGCCCGATGATGGCGCGAAGGATGTTTTCGTCCATATTTCAGCTGTGCAGGCGTCCGGTCTTCCCGGCCTCGAGGATGGGCAGAAAGTGTCGTTCGATACCGAGCCGGATAAGCGCGGCAAGGGTCCCAAGG